>JAFIEC010000353.1 GCA_020832725.1 Paracoccaceae bacterium
TCTCGGCTGAGCCGCCAACCCGCGCCCTCGTGGCGCGGGACCGACAGGACAGAAGGCCCGGAACGCAGGGTACGGGCCTTCGCTTTCGTGCCGCGTTGCGGTGCCGCGAGGGCGGGCCTAGAACAGGACCGAAGGCAGCCAGGTCACGACCGAGGGGAAGGCGAACAGGATGCCGATGGCCAGGATCTGCAGCCCGACGAACGGCACCGCGCCCTTGTAGATGGTCATGGTACTGACCGAGTTGGGCGCCACGCCGCGCAGGTAGAACAGTGAAAAGCCAAAGGGCGGCGTCAGAAAGCTTGTCTGCAGGTTGACCCCGATCATCACGCCAAGCCACACCGGATCGATCCCCAGCAGCAGAAGCGTCGGTGCCGTGATCGGCAGCACGATGAAGATGATCTCGAACGTGTCGAGGATGAAGCCGAGCACGAACATGATCAGCATCACCACGATCATGGCACCCATCGCCCCCCCGGGCATCGAGGTGAGGAATTCCCGCACCAGTGCGTCACCGCCCATCTGGCGGAAGACGATGGCAAAGACCGAGGCGCCGAACAGGATGACGAAGATCATCGAGGTGATCACCGCCGTCCGTATGGCGACATCGCGCAGCACCGTGAATGACAGCCGCCAGCGCAGGGCCGCCAGCAGCGTGGCCCCGACCGCGCCCACCGATGAGGCCTCGGTCGGCGTGGTGATGCCGCCCAGGATCGAGCCCAGCACCGCCACGATCAGCAGCAGCGGCGGCACCAGCGCGACAAGGATTTCCTTCCACAGGCCCTTCTTCTCTTCGGGGGGCACCGGGGTTGCGGGGCAGGATTCGGGCGCGACGATCGCCTTGAAGATCACCCAGAGCAGATAAAGGCCTACCAGCAGCAGACCCGGCAGGAACGCCCCGGCAAACAGGTCGCCCACCGACACCGTGGTCGGGGCGAAATTGCCCATGCTCATCTGCGCCTGGCTGTGCATCCCCGCAATCATGTCGCCCATGAAGATCAGCACGGGGGAGGGCGGGATGATCTGGCCCAATGTCCCGCTGGCGCAGATGACGCCGCAGGCAAGCTTTGGGTCGTATCCCGCCCGCATCATGGCCGGCAGCGAGATCAGCCCCATGGTCACGACCGTGGCCCCGACGATGCCCGTGGAGGCCGCCAGCAGCGTGCCCACGATGATCACCGAAATGCCGAGGCCGCCGCGTATGTCTCCGAACAGACGGCCCATGGTGGAGAGCAGCTGTTCGGCGATCCGCGAGCGTTCCAGCATCACGCCCATGAAGATGAACAGAGGCACCGCGACCAGTACCTCGTTGATCATGTAGCCGGTATAGCGGCCCGCCAGCGCCCGCAGGTTCGAGACATCGAAGACGCCGAACTGCACGCCGATGAAGGCGAAGATGAGCGAGGTGCCCGCAAGGGTGAAGGCCACGGGAAAGCCGAGCATCAGCATGCCGATGACGCCCAGAAACATCGTCCCGGCGAGGATCTCGCCGATCAGGACAGGATCCATCGCGGACTACTCCGTTTCGTATTTGTATCGGTAGTCGTCGGGCACCAGATCCTCGCGCCCGGCGATGATCAGGATCGAGCGGATCAGCATCGCCACCCCCTGGATGGCGATGACTGCGGCAAAGACAAGGATGAAACTCTTGAGGATGAACAGCCCCGGCATCCCGCCCATGTTGGCCGAGTTTTCCATCAGCCGCCACGAGCGCTGCACGAAGACATGGGTATATTCATAGACCACCCAGGCAAAGGGCATCAGGAACACCAGAACCCCGATCAGATCCATCCACGCCTTCCGCAGCGTGCTGGCCGGGCGGAAAAAGATGTCCACGCGCACATGATCGTTGCGATAGAGCGCATAGCCCGCAACGGCGGTGAACATCACCCCGTTCATCCAGGGATAGAGGTCCTGCATCCAGAGCCGGGTGTTCTGGAAGACATAGCGCTCCACCACCACCCAGAAGCAGACGATGACGATCCCCACCGACAGCCAGGCAAAGACATTGCCGATAAGGCGGTTGATCAGGTTGATCCCGCGCATGATCATGGCAAGCGCTGTCACGGCTTCACCCCCCTGGTATGGCTGCGGCGGGTCTCGTGCCCACCGGTTGCCGGGCTTTATGCGCCGAGAGGGGCGGATCGGTCAACTGATTGAACCGATCTGCGGCTCGATACCGGGGCGCGGGCCGACTGCGGATCAGATCGGTTTGCGGCCCAGGCGCGGAAGCTGGATCGCGGCCACCTGCTCGTGGATGGGGGAGGGGTCGAGCGGGCCGGTCTCGGCGGCGCGGGCATCTTCCGGCGTCAGGTCGCGCCAGCGCCCGCCGCGGTAAAGCTCCAGCGCGGAAAAGCGGCTCTTGTAGCCCATCTTGGGGCTGCCCGGCACCCAATAGCCCAGGTAGACATAGGGAAGCCCTGCCTCGCGGGCGATGTCCACGTGATCGAGGATAAGCTGCGTGCCCAGGGACCTGTGCGCAAGCGCCGGGTCGTAGAACGAATAGACCATGGACAGCCCGTCATCCAGAAGGTCGGTCAGGCAGACCGCCGCCAGACGCTCCCGCCCCGTTTCGGGTGCGTCCTCGCGGTATTCGATGACGCGGCTGCGCACCTGCGTCTCCTCGATCATGGCGGCGAATTCGAACACATCCATGTCGGCCATGCCGCCATCGGCATGCCGCGCCTCGAGGTAGCGACGAAACAGCGCATACTGGTCTTCTGTGGCCCAGGGCGCGTTGGCGACCCGACGCAGCCCGGCGTTGATGCGCGCGGTCCGGCGCTGGGAGCGCGAGGGCCGAAAGTCTGCCACCCGGATGCGCGCCTAAAGGCAGGCCGCGCAATCGGCGCAGGAGGGGCGATAGAGCACGTTCTGCGAGCGCCGGAAGCCCTGCCGCGACAGGGCGTTGTTCAGCGTGTTCGCATGCTCGCCATGCACGGCGGTGAACAATTTCCGCTCCATCCTGCCCTCCAGATAGGGGCAGGGCTGGGGCGCGGTCACATAGAATTGCGGGGCTATGGGAAGGGAATGGCGCATGTCCGGTCCGGTCGTTTCCACAGGATGCTAGCAAGCACCCTGCGCGCCAACAACCGCTTTGTGCGCATGCGTCGCACCACCCGTGCCCTCCGGGCACTGCGCCGGGGATCACAAGGGCCGGTTGATGGCGGCCGTACCCAGGAACATGTCGTGCAGCCCCTGCTTGCGCGCCGATGTCAGGATCAGCACGATCGAGATCACCAGAGGCAGAACGAAGGCGGCCACCAGCGTATAGGCGACACTGTGCAGCACGGCCTCCACCGGCTCCAGATGCGCGCCCTCCCGGTTGCGCAACTCGATTCCCACAAAGCGCATACCCGGCGTGGCCGAATTCCGGGCAACGAAATACGACCGATAGCCCAGATTCACCACCAGCAGCACCAGCGGAAAGATGAAGATGGCAATGAAGAAGGTGGCGACCACCACCACCAGCGTCAACGCCACCACAAGAATCATGTCCACGAACCACGCGACGAGCCGCTTGGCGGGCACGCCCTCGTAGAACTGGGGTGCGGTCTCGGGGTCGGGCAGCAGGGTGTCGGGCACGGTCGCACTCCGATGGCTGGGTTGCCGGGGCGGGCCGCGCATGGCCGCCCCGGTTCTGGGAGATTTCAGGATGCCCGATCGGCGGGCGGATCGCCAGCCTCGGGACCAGTCCCGGGCGCGGCCTCTCCGGTTGCCTCGCGGGCAGCGCGCAGGCGCTCGTCCATGAAGGCGTCGAACTCCGCCTTGTCGCGCGATTCGCGCAGCCGCTGCAGGAAGGTGTCAAAGGCGCGCTGCTCTTCCTCGAGGCGCCGCAGCGTGTCGGACTTGTAGGCGTCAAAGGCCGAATTGCCCGACGGGCGGGCGGCGATGTCGGCGTGTTGAAGGGCGCGCGCGCGCTTGCCGCAACCCGATGAGGTGAACATCCGCTTGCTCCAGATCATGTAGAACAGGATTGCCAGACCGATAGGCCAGAAGGCGATGAAGCCAAGGACCATGGCCGCGATCCACGCGCCCTTGCCGCGCGCATCAAGCCAGGCCTCGGCCTGCGCCGCCCAGCCCATCGGGCCAGTGGCAGGGGTGGCATGGGTTGTCGTCATCTCGCATCTCCGATGTAAATGTAAATCACATTCACATATCTGGAGATCGGCTCCCGGCCCGTCAAGTCCCCAGTGCCGAAAATTCAACGGTCGGGGGGCAGCACGCCCAGGCCGCGCAGGTAGATGCCGATCGCCGTCTCCAGCAGGTCCTGCGCCTCGAAGGGCGAGCGGGTGCCGGGCTTGCCGCGCGCGAACAATTCCACGATGCCATGGGACATCGCCCAGATGTGCTGGGAGACCATCATCCCCGGGGGGCGCCGGTCTGCGGGCAGGGGGGCCAGCAGCGCCTCGGCCGCGCGGGTCAGGACATCCAGCGCGCGCTGCGAGACGATTGCCAGCTCTCCGCTGGCCTGCGGCAGCAGCCCGCTTTCGAACATGGCCACGTAATGGGCGGGCTTGTGCTCGGCAAAGGCAAGATAGGCCCGGCCCATGCGCAGGAATGCCTCCAGCGGGCTGGGCCGCCCCTCGTCCCAAGCGGCTTCGAGTGTGTCGGCAAAGACGATGAAGCCCTCGCGCGCGACCTCCTCCAGCAGCGCCTCGCGGCCTGCGAAATGGCGATACGGGGCGGCAGGCGACACACCGGCAAGGCGCGCGGCCTCGTTCAGGGTAAAGCCCTCCGGCCCCTTTTCTCCGATCAGGCGCAGGGTCGCCTCGATCAGCGCCTCGCGCAGGTTGCCGTGGTGATAGCCCCGTTTAGGCATGCCACAGCTCTGGCCCGCCGCAGATGGACGGGTCGCGCTTTCCCAGGGCGGTCTTGTCCGAGGGGACATAATCCAGCCCGGCCAGCACGTGGCGCAGCACCTCCAGCCGGGCGCGGCGCTTGTCATCGGCGCGCACGATCGTCCACGGCGCGGCCTCGGTATGGCTGCGCTGGAAGGTCTCCGCGATCGCGGCGGAATAGGCATCCCACTTGCCCAGCCCCTCCACATCGATGGCCGACAGCTTCCATTGCCGCAGCGGGTCGCGTTCGCGGCGCAGAAAGCGGCGCAACTGTTCGGCCCGGCCGATGTTGAGCCAGAACTTCACGAGGTGGATGCCCTCGCCGACGAGCATCTCCTCGAAATCGTTGACCTGGGCGAAGAAGCGCTCCCGCTCCTCGTGGGTGCAGAAGCCGAACACATGCTCGATCACGCCGCGATTGTACCAGGAGCGATCGAACAGCACGATTTCTCCGGCGCTGGGCAGATGCGAGATATAGCGCTGGAAATACCATTGCCCGCGCTCGCGCTCTGTGGGTTTGGGCAGGGCCGCGATGCGGGTGACGCGGGGGTTGAGATGCATGGCAAAGCGGCTGATCGCGCCGCCCTTGCCTGCGGCATCGCGCCCCTCGAAGACGATGGCGAGACGCTTGCCCTGTGCCTGCACCCAACCCTGCATGCGCACCAGTTCCAGCGTGAGTGCCTTGAGGCGGGCGTCGTAGATATCTGCGTCCAGCCGCGTATCGTAGGGGTAGCTGTTGACCACCATCTCGCTCTTGCGTGCACCGTCCAGCGCCGAACGCACCTCTTCGGGGGCCTCGGTTTCCAGATAGCGCGTGATCGCGCCGCCAAAGGGCAGGTCGTTCCGGGTCATGGCCTGTGTCTCCGAGATGCCGGGCCGCCACAATGGCCCGGCGTCAGCCGGCGCGCAATCCGCTCGCGTCGATCAGGCGCTCAAGCGCATGGGCCAGCGCGTCGGGGCGGACGTGGTGGAGCATGTGGCCCACCCCCTCCAGCCGGACAAGCGGGCTGCCGGGCCGCTGGAGCGCCAGTTTCTCGGAATGGATGGACAACCCCACGGTGGTGTCGGCCGTGCCGTGGATCTGCGACAGCGGCATGGGCAGGTCGGCCCAGCGCGGTGCCAGCTCCCGGAGCGCCGACTTCAGCGCGCCCACCTGGGCCGCATTCGCGCTCAGGCTGTCGGGTCGCAGCATCAGCCTGGCCTCGATCGCTTCGGCATAGCCCTCGGGGGCGGGGTCGGGGGCAAAGGCGTCCTCGACCGTCCGGGCGATCTGCGCGGCGCTGACCACATGGCGTGCAGCGCGCGCGACGATGTCACCCAGGACGGGGGCGTTGAGCAGGTCGTACATGCGGCCCACGCGCCCCTCCCAGACCTGGCTGGGCGCGGCCAGCAGCAACAGCCCCGCAATCCTCTCGGGGGCCTGATGCGCCCAGGCCAGGGCAACCGCTCCGCCAAAGCTGTGGCCCACCAGAACGGCGCGCTCCACGCCCAGCGCGGCAAGTCCCGCATCCAGATGCGCGGCCTGGGTGCGGATGTCCTCGTGGCCGGGGATCAGCGCGGAATAGCCGAGGCCGGGGCGGTCGAAGGCGATGACGCGCAGGCCGGGCAGGGCCAGCGCCGGCGCGCCGCCCGCGAACCAGTCCAGAAGATTGCCGCTTGCGCCGTGCAGGAACACGACCGGCACGCCACTGCCCGCCTCGCGCACATGCAGGGGCGCGCCGCCCACCTTGAGCAGCCGACCCGACGGGCCGCGCCCCTCGGTGCCAGCGCCGGGGATCGCCATTGCCACACCTCCTGCCGCCACGGCCGCCGCCCCCGCCCCGAGAAGCAGCCTACGTCGCGTTGTTCTGGCCGATCCGGTCGATGTCATAGGGCGTTGTCTGGTATATCTCGTTGATCCAGTTTCCATACAGCAGGTGCGCATGGCTGCGCCACCGGTTCTGCGGCGGGCGGGAGGGGTCGTCGTCCGGGAAGTAGTTCACCGGCACATCGATCGGCTTTCCGCCCTGAAGGTCACGTTCGTATTCCTGTTTCAGCGTGTCACTGTCGTATTCGAAGTGATTGAAGATATAGAGCGCACGATGGCCCGCGTCCTCGACCAGGCAGGGGCCGACCTCGTCGCTTCCCAACAATGTGACCAGGCCCGGCGCGGCGTCGATCTCGTTCTGGCGCATCTCCGTCCAGCGGCTGACCGGGATCACGAAATCGTCCGAGAAGCCGCGCAGGTAGGGCGAGGTGGGGGAAAGGCTGCGGTGGCGAAAGCAGCCGAAGGCCTTGGCCGGCAGCAGATGCTTCTGCACCCCGTGGAAATGGTTGATCATCGCCATGCCGCCCCAGCAGACGCCGAAGGTGGAGTGAACGTGGCTCTGCGTCCAGTCGAAGACCTCGCGCAGCTCGTCCCAGTATGTGACCGCGTCGAAGGGCAGCTGCTCCACCGGCGCACCGGTGATCACAAGCCCGTCGAAGCGCCGCGCACGCGCCTCGGCGAAGGGGATGTAGAACGCCTCCATATGTTCGGCCGCCGTGTTGCGGGAATGGTGCTCCGTCATCCGGATCAGCGTCAGCTCGATCTGGATCGGCCCCGACCCGATCAGCCGCGCGAACTGGATCTCGGTCTGGATCTTGCGCGGCATCAGGTTCAGCAGCCCGATCTGCAGCGGGCGGATATCCTGACGGGCGGCCTGTTCCTCGCTCATCACCATGACGCCCTCCTTTTCGAGGACGCGGTACGCAGGCAGGCTGGGGGGCAGGCGGATCGGCATGGGCAGGCCCTCAGGCAGAGGCGCGGCGGTCAAGCGCGCGGGCGACAAGCGCCATGAAATCCTCGGGCGAGCGCAGGGCGGCGACCTCGGCGGCCTCCACCGTCACGCCCCAGCGCGCGGCGATGGCCGCATAGCGGGGCAGGCGCGCCGCCAGCGCGCGGCGATAGCTGAAGCGGGCGAATGCGTCGGGGTCGGCGGTTGCATCACCTGTCCCGGTCTCGGACAGGAAATCCGTCCAGAAGCGCTCCAGCATCTCGGGACGGTAATACATCGGTGGCGGCGCACGGTCGAAGCGGGCGGCGAGTTCCTCGGCCTGCTCCTCGGTGCCCCGGATCCAGACCGGCAGAAGATGCGGTGCCAGTGCCGACATCACCGCGTCCTCGGGATCGTCCGGGTCCACGACCTCGCAGATCGAGCCGGAGGTGTCGCAGACGAAATGCTCATAGCCATAGAGCCGCCGGGCGCGGCTGATGAAATGCGGCGTGTCCAGCATCGCCGCCACCTCCGCATCCCGATGAAGCGCCTGACGGCGGCGGTATTCCCCGATCGCCAGCCCGCCGCGCGCGGGGTCTCCCGGCTTGCCCATGTAGGTGGAGAGGGGGGCCAGGTTGTGAAAGGTGATCTTGGAGGCGATGTGAATCGAATCCGACAGCAGCAGGTCCCGCAGGACCGGGCTTTTCATTGCCTCTTCCTTGTAGCTGTCCAGGATATGCTCGCCCATGTAGCGGGTGCCGATCCGGTAATCGACGGAATAGTGAAACCACCCCGCCCGTTCGCGCAGCATGGTCGAAACATGGGTCTTGCCCAGCCCGGACATGCCGAACAGCATGACCTTTCGGCCCGTCGTCGACAGCCAGTCCTGCGCGGTGGGATAGAGCATGTCGGGCCCTCCTGTGCGGAGACGCCTCTAGCCCGGCCCGGTCCCGCCCGCAAGCGGTGCGACCGCGTCGGTCGTCGGCCCGGTGGGTGTCAGCGCCGCGCGGAACAGCGCCTCGAGGTGCCGCCGCGCTGCCGGAAACGGGTCTTCGCCCGGACCCAGCACAAGGCGCACCTGCACGTCGAAATCGGCGTAATGCTGGGTTGTGGCCCAGATCGAGAAGATCAGGTGTCTCGGGTCCACCGGGGCGAGGCGGCCCTCGGCGATCCAGCGCGCGACGAGGGCTGCCTTCTCCTCCACCAGAGCGCGCAGTTCGGTGGCGATGAAACCCTCCATCCGTGGTGCACCCTGCAGGATCTCGTTGGCGAAAAGGCGGCTTTCGCGCGGGAATTCCTGCGCCATCTCCAGCTTGCGGCCGACATAGCGCAGGATTTCCGCGACCGGTTCGCCCTGGGGTGACATGGCGCGCAAGGGCGCAAGCCAGGTGTCGAGCAGGCGGACCAGAAGGGCCGCGTGCATCGTCTCCTTGCTGTCATAGTAATAGAGCAGGTTGTGCTTTGACAGTCCCGCTGCGGCGGCGATCTGGTCAAGCGTGGCCCCCCGGAACCCCTGCGTGGAAAAGACGTCCAGCGCTGCTTCGAGGATGATCTCGCGATTGCGGGCCTGGATGCGCGTGCGGGGCCTCTTGGGCAGGTTCATCGGCCCGCGCCCTGGCGGGCACCATCCGTGCCCCGCCCGTAACATGCGCCGAAGTGCCTGCGGATTGGGCAGAATGCCCGGGGATGCGGCGCATATCTTGACTGCATGGGGGGCTCTGTTAGCGTCTTTCTGACCATTTGGTAAAAGTTAAGCACCACGCCCCCATCAGGGCAAGAGGAGAGCGAGATGGCCCTCGACCGCCAGCCAACCCGGCCCAACGACCTGCGGGCCTTCTGGATGCCCTTCACCGCGAACCGGCAGTTCAAGTCGGCACCGCGCATGTTCGTGGCCGCCGACGGGATGTATTACACCACATCCGACGGTCGCCAGGTTCTCGACGGTACCGCGGGTCTGTGGTGCTGCAACGCGGGCCACAGGCGGCCGCGCATCGTGCAGGCGATCCAGGAACAGGCCGAGGAACTGGACTACGCCCCCGCGTTCCAGATGGGCCACCCCAAGGCGTTCGAACTGGCCAACCGGCTGGTGGACATCGCGCCCGAGGGCATGGAGCATGTCTTCTTCACCAATTCCGGCTCCGAGGCGGTGGAGACGGCGCTCAAGATCGCCATCGCGTGGCACCGCGCCCGGGGCGATGCCGGGCGCACCCGTCTGATCGGGCGCGAGAGGGGTTATCACGGGGTCAATTTCGGCGGCATCTCGGTGGGCGGCATCGTCAACAACCGCCGGGTGTTCGGCGCGCTGCTGAACGGGGTGGACCATCTGCCGCATACCCATCTGCCCGAGAACGCCTGGAGCCGGGGGCAGCCCGAGCATGGCGCGCATCTGGCCGACGAGCTGGAACGGATCGCGGCGCTGCACGGGCCCGAGACGATCGCGGCCTGCATCGTGGAGCCGGTGGCAGGCTCCACCGGGGTGCTGATCCCGCCAAAGGGCTATCTGGAGCGGCTGCGCGAGATCTGCACGCGCCACGGCATCCTGCTGATCTTCGACGAGGTGATCACCGGGTTCGGACGTCTGGGCGCACCCTTCGCCACCCAGGCGCTGGGGGTGATGCCCGACATGATCACCTGCGCCAAGGGCCTGACGAACGGGGTCATTCCCATGGGAGCGGTGCTGACCACGCCCGCGGTGCATGACGCCTTCATGCAGGGGCCCGAGCATCTGATCGAGCTGTTTCACGGCTATACCTATTCGGGCAATCCCATCGCCTCGGCGGCCGGAATCGCCACGCTGGAAACCTATGCCGAGGACGGCCTGTTCGAGCGCGCGGCCGAACTCGCCCCCTACTGGGAGGATGCGGTTCACTCGCTGAAGGGGCGGCGGCATGTGATCGACATCCGCAACATGGGCCTGATCGGCGCGGTGGAGCTGGAGCCGATCGCGGGTGCCCCGACACAGCGGGCCTTTGCCGCCTTCCTGGCTGCCTACGAGAAGGGGGTGCTCATCCGCACCACCGGCGACATCATCGCCATGTCACCGCCGCTGATCATCGAGAAGGCGCAGATCGACCATCTGATCGGCACCCTCGGAGAGGTGCTGGACGCGCTCGACTAGGGGGCGCGCGCCGCCACGCCAGAAGACAGGACATCCGATGACAGCACCCGCAGGCAACATCCGCATCAATTCGGAACGGCTCTGGGCCTCCATCCACGAGATGGCCGAGATCGGCCCCGGCGTCGCGGGGGGCAACAACCGCCAGACCCTGACCGACGACGACGCCCGCGCCCGCCGCCTGTTCCAGTCCTGGTGCGAGGAGATCGGCGGCACCATGGCGGTGGACGAGATGGGCACCATGTTCATGCGCTTCGAGGGGACCGACCCGGAGGCCGACCCGGTCTGCATCGGCAGCCATCTCGACACGCAGCCCACGGGCGGGCGCTATGACGGGGTGCTGGGCGTGCTGGCGGGCCTCGAGGTCATGCGCACCCTGCGCGATCTGGGCCTGCGCACCCGCCGTCCCATCGAGGTTATCAACTGGACCAACGAGGAGGGCACGCGCTTTGCTCCCGCCATGCTGGCCTCGGGCGTCTTTGCGGGCGTTCTGGATCAGGACTGGGCGCATGACCGGCGCGACGCCAGGGGGCTGCGGTTCGGCGACGAGCTGGAGCGCATCGGCTGGAAAGGCACCGAGAAGACCGGCGCGCGCCGCATGCATTCCTTCTTCGAGCTGCATATCGAGCAGGGCCCCATCCTCGAGGCCGAGGGCAGGGATGTGGGCGTCGTCACCCACGGGCAGGGCCTGCGCTGGATCGAATGCACCGTCACCGGCAAGGGCCAGCACACCGGATCGACACCGATGTACATGCGCCGCAACGCAGGCCGCGGCATGGCCCGGGTGATCGAGCTGGTCCACGAGATCGCGATCCGGCACCAGCCCAACGCGGTGGGGGCCGTGGGCCATGTCGACGTCTACCCCAACAGCCGCAACATCATCCCCGAGCGGGTGGTCTTCACCGTGGATTTCCGCTCGCATGTGCTGGCCACGCTGGAGGCGATGGTCGCGGAACTGGCCGCCCGCGCGCCGGGCCTGTGCGCCGATATCGGGGTGAAGTTCACCTCCGAGGTGGTGGGCGCGTTCGACCCTCCCGCCTTTGACGAAACCCTTGTGGGCCGCATCCGCGCGGCCGCCGACAGGCTGGGCCACAGCCACATGGACATCGTCTCGGGCGCGGGCCACGACGCCTGCTGGATCAACCGCGTGGTGCCCACCGCCATGATCATGACGCCCTGCGTGGACGGCCTGAGCCACAACGAGGCCGAGGAGATCAGCCCCGAATGGGCCGCGGCCGGCACCGACGTGCTGCTGCACGCAGTGCTGGAGACGGCGGAGGTGGTGGGGTGAGCGAGCGCCCCCCGGGACCATGCGACAAAGACAGGCCGTGAAAGCGGTACACAACAGGGAGACCATACATGTCCGGCACCGTCATCAAGAACGGCACCATCGTCACCCATGACCTCACCTATCGCGGGGATGTGCGCATCGAGGGCGGGCTGATCACCGAGATCGGGCCGGACCTGCGCGGAGACAGGGTGCTCGATGCGACCGGCTGCTATGTCATGCCCGGCGGCATAGACCCGCATACCCATCTGGAGATGCCCTTCATGGGCACCTATTCGGCGGACGATTTCGAAAGCGGCACCCGCGCCGCGCTGTCGGGCGGGACCACCATGGTGATCGACTTTGCCCTGCCCAACCCGGGCCAGGGCCTGCTGGATGCGCTGCAGATGTGGTCCAACAAGTCCACCCGGGCACATTGCGACTATTCCTATCACATGGCCGTCACCTGGTGGGGCGAGCAGGTCT
>JAFIEC010000355.1 GCA_020832725.1 Paracoccaceae bacterium
GGCCCGGCTGCGCGCGCCCCGTCCCAGCCGCACGGGGGGCATGGTCTGGCGCCGCACAAGCCCGCTCGACGGGCAGTTGCGCAGCATCGCGCTGCTTGTTGCCGGGCTTCGAAAACAGTCGGATGTGGGCGATACCTTGCGCAGCACCTGATCCTTGGCTCGGAACCTATTGATCCAGTTGGCCTGCGGGCAGTGCAAGTGACAGGATCAGCACGGCGGCATAGTCGCGCGTGCCCCGGGGCAGGACCACCGGCTCCATCAGCTGCGCGGCCGGGTCGAGGGTTTGCGCCAGCGCCAGTGCCTCGCCCGCGCGCCAGTGCAGCGCGTCGATGCGCACCGGCACCAGAAGGAGGGCGGGCCCATCCGCCCCTGCATCGGGCAGAAAGGCGAAATGGTGGGCATTGCCCAGAACCCGGACGGGCCGCCACCCGCCAAGGGCCGTGGCCATCTGCCCCGCCGTGATCCAGCTTTCGGTCAGCAGGACCGGCCCCCCCTCCAGCAGGCCCCGACGCTCCAGCTCGGGGCGCAGGCCCGACCAGTCGAAAGCGTCAAGCGTGCTGTCCCATGCCGGCAGATGCGCGGCCCCCCGGGTCAGCAGCCCGGTTTGAAGATGGGCCACCACCAGCCCCAGCGCGGCCCAGATCGCAAGGCCAAGGCCCAGCGACCATCGCCGCCAGACCCGGGCCTGTGCCGGCGTGCACCGTGCCAGCCACCACCCCGCCAGCGGCAAGGCCAGCGCCCATCCCGGCATCGTCCAGTGCGGCAGGCTGTTCTCGGAGAACAGATAGATCAGGTTGAAAAAGACCACCGTCCAGAGTGCGAGTGCCGCCAGGGCCCGGGCACGCTCGGGCGCGGGCGGGCGAAAGGCCGCGCGCAGGCCGATGATCGCCGCCACCAGCACCGGCGGCAGCAGATAGACCGCCTGCCCCGCCGCCATGGCCGCGAAATTGCCCGGCGACAGCCCGCCCCCGGCACGCCCGCCATGAAAGGCCAGCGATGCCCAGCCGTTGCCCATGTTCCACGCCAGCACCGGCACCAGCCCCAGAAGCGCGATGCACGCCGCCAGCCATGGCCCCGGCGTGAGAAGCAGACGCCGCCGCCCCGGCTCGGCCAGCATCCAGACGACAAAGGCCGCGCCCCACAGCACCGCCTGATACTTGGAGGCCATGGCCACACCCAGAAGCGCCCCGGCAAGCGCCCACAATCGCAGCGACGGCGCCGGCTGGCGCAACAGCCGCAACATCACCAGCGCCATGCCAGCACCGGCGGCCATCAGGGGGGCGTCGGGCAGCACCATCGTGCCCGCACCCAGCGCGCCATAGGGCGAGAAGCCAAACAGCGCCGCCGCCCACAGGCCCGCCCGGCTGCCGCCCAGATTGCGCCCGATCGCCCAGATCAGCGCGACCGTGATCGTGCCCAGCACCAGCGCGGGCAGGCGGTAGACCAGCACATGCTCGCCCAGAAGCGCCGCGGCGGCGACCGGTGCCCAGAACCCCAGCGGCGGATGGTCGAAGAAGGCGGGCGAGAAATCGCGGGCCACGGCGATGGCATAGGCCTCGTCCACCCCCAGCGGAAGGAGCCACGCATAGACCAGCCGCAGCACCAGCGAGGCGACCAGGATCGCCGCCAGCCCCTGCCATTCCGGGCGCGCCCGCGTGTCCATCTCAGCGGGCACGCCAGGTGACGAGGGCCGAGACGACGAAGTTCCACAAGGCGCCCACCACCGCGCCCACAAAACTGGCCAGCGCCCACAGCGGCAGGATGCGGTAGACCGATTCCGCCACGCCGACATTGGCCACCGCCCCCACCAGGCAGACCGCGTAGAACGACAGCAGCCCCCGCCAGAAGGCCCCGCCCCGCAGCGTGCGGTCGCGGTAGGTCAGCGCATTGTTGAGCATGAAATTCGTCGTCATCGCCACCAGCACGCCAAAGCTTTGCGCGATGGCGAAATGGTCGGGGATGAACACCAGCATGAACCGCACCACGGCCAGCTGCACGAAGACGCCGGTGAACCCCACCATCACGAACATGATGAAGCGGATGGGCACCATGCCCCCCGTCATCCGCGCGCCCAACAGCCCCAGAAACTCCAGCGCGACGGCGGTGTCCATCTTGCTTTGCCCGTGCTGGCGGGCCCGAAACTCATAGGCCACCTCGGCCACCTTCCACTTGCCTCGGCTGGCAGACAGCATGTCGGCAAGGATCTTGAAGCCCTGCGTCTGCAATTCCAGCACCACCTGGTTGAAGGATGTGCGGCGAACCATGAAGAAACCACTCATCGGGTCAGAGGCCTCGATCCGCAGAAGGCGCTTGGCCAGCCGGGTCGCGCCCTCGCTGCCCCAGGCCCGCAGCCGGGAGAACCCTTCCCCGGCAGAGCCGCCCTCGGCATGGCGGCTGCCGATCACCAGATCGAGCGTATCGTCGGCGCGAAAGGCGGCCAGCATCTCGGCCAGCTTGCTTTCGTCATGCTGCAGGTCTGCGTCCATCACCGCGACAAGCGGGCTGATCGAGGACAGGATGCCCTCGATGCAGGCCCCCGCCAGCCCGCGCCGCCCCACCCTGTGGATCAGGCGGACGCGCGGATCCTCCAGCGCCAGGGCGCGCACTTCCTCGGCGGTGCCGTCCGGGCTGTCGTCGTCGACAAAGGCCAGCTCCCACGCCACGCCGGGCAGGGCGGCCTCCACCAGGTCGGTCAGCGGGCGGATGTTCTCGCGCTCGTTGAAGGTCGGCACCACGATCGTGACCTCGGGCGCCGGTTGCGCGGCGGAGGGGCGCTTGCGGGCGGCCTTGGCAGGTCGGGTCTGGGCGGGAGTTGTATCGGCTGGCATCGCATCGCTCTTGCAGGTCGCGCGTCACCAACCGTATCTGGCCCCGCGTGGCAAGGGGTTTCCGGTCGCAGCCGTCCGCGACAGGCGCCGCAGCGGCGCTTGGAAAGCGCGCGCCCCCGCGCTAGAAGGCCCCCGCAGCCACCGGAGGGCCCCATGCGCCGCGCAAGCCTTGACCGCACCACCGCCGAGACCGCCATCTCGGCAGAGATCACCCTCGACGGCACCGGGCAGGCGGAAATCGCCACCGGTGTCGGTTTCTTCGATCACATGCTCCACCAGCTGGCGCGCCATTCGCTGATCGACATCCGGCTGCAGGCAAGGGGCGATCTGCATATCGACGACCACCACACGGTAGAGGATTGCGGCATAGCACTGGGTCAGGCGCTGACGCGCGCCCTGGGCGACAAGGCCGGCATCCGCCGCTATGGCAGCTTTCATCTGGCGATGGACGACGCGCTTGTGCGCGCGGCGCTCGATCTGTCGGGCCGGCCGTATCTGGTCTGGAATGTGGATTTTCCCGCGCCCAAGATCGGCACCTTCGATACCGAGCTGGTGCGCGAGTTCTTTCAGGCCCTCTCCACCCATGGCGGGATCACGCTGCATGTGGACAGGCTGGCCGGGATCAACGCCCACCACATCGCCGAGGCCGCCTTCAAGGCCGTGGCGCGTGCCCTGCGCGAGGCGGTGGAGCCCGACCCGAGGGGGGGCG
>JAFIEC010000363.1 GCA_020832725.1 Paracoccaceae bacterium
GCTCGGACGACATGATCATCCTGAGGGGCGTGAACGTCTTTCCGACCCAGATCGAGGAGCAGCTTCTGCAGGTGCCGCAATTCGCGCCGCATTTCCAGATCGTGCTCAGCCGCGAGGGGCGCATGGACGAGATGTGCGTCCAGGTCGAGGCCGTCCCGGGCCTCGACGAGGCCGCCGGCGCCGGGGCTGCCGCCACCCTGCGCCACCGCATCAAGCAGACGGCGGGCATCAGCGTGACCATCAGGATCGGTGCACCGGCCTCAGTGCCGCGCAGCCAGGGCAAGGCCGTGCGCATCATAGACAACCGTCCACGGGGCTGACGCTTGGCACGGGGTCTTGCACGCGATCATGACGACAAGCGGATCGCCATTCGCAAGGGGGCCGCGCGCCATTTCGCGCGGCACGGTTATGACCGGGCCTCGATGACCGCGCTGGCGCGCAGTTGCGGGGTCTCCAAGGCGCTGATCTACCACTACTACGACAGCAAGGAGATGCTGCTCTTCGACATCCTCGAGGCACACCTGGGCACGCTTCTCGCCTCGGTCGAGGCCGTGCCCCGGCCGGGCGACGATCCGCGGGGCGAATTGCGCGAAGTCATTCGCGCGATCCTCAGCGCCTATCGCGATGCCGATGCCGAGCATCAGGTGCAGATCGATGCGCTCTCCGCCCTGCCCCCCGACCGGCGTGCGCCTCTTGTGGATATCCAGCGCCGTCTGGTGCGCCATCTGGCCGATGCCCTCACCGCCGTGGCCCCCCTTTCCGAAGGCCACAGGAGACCCGCCACGATGGCGGTGTTCGGCATGCTCAACTGGTTCTACATGTGGCACCGGCCCGGTCGCGACATCGGACGCGAGGCCTATGCGGACCTTGTCACCGACATGGTGCTGGGCGGCCTGCCCGCCCTGCTGGCACATTCCGCAGAGGACGGCCCGCCCGAAGCCTGAGAAAGCCGCGCCGTCAGAATTCGGGCTTGTGCCGCAACAGTGGCATCAGGTCGCCCATGTCCGGGCCATGGTCGCGCCCGGTCAGCGCCTTGCGCAAAGGCATGAATAGCCCCCGACCCTTGCGGCCCGTGGCCTCGCGCACCGCCGTTGTCCACGAGGACCATGCCTCAGGGCCCCAGGGCGGCGGCGGCAGCAGTTCCAGCGCCACGCGCACGAAATCGGCATCCTCGGGGGCAACATCGGGCGTGGCCCCGTCCCGGCACAGCCGCCACCAATCCTCCAGATCGGCAAGCACGGTGATGTTCTCCCGCGCCACCTTCCAGAAGAGGGCCTCCTGATCTTCGGGCACGCCAATGGCCGCCAAATCCGCCCGCACCGCCTCCAGCGGAAGGGCCTGGACATGGGCGCGTGTCAGGGGCAGCAGATCGGCCTCGTCGAACCGGGTGGGCGCCGCGCCGAACTGGGCCAGATCGAACGCTGCGGCGATCTGGTCGAGATCATCGCTCAGCTCCACCGGCTGGCTGGAGCCCAGCCGCGCCATCAGCGACAGAAGGGCCGCAGGAGCGATCCCGCGGGCGCGCAGGTCGCGCAGGCTCAGCGTGCCAAGTCGCTTGGACAGCGCCTCTCCCTGAGCGCCGGTCAGCAGCGAATGATGCGCAAAGGCGGGGGGCGTGGCGCCCAGCGCCCCGATGATCTGGATCTGCGTCGCCGTATTGGTGACGTGATCCGATCCGCGCACGACGTGGCTGACCTCCATCTCCACATCATCCACCACCGAGGCCAGCGTATAGAGGACCTGGCCATCGGCCCGGATCAGCACCGGATCCGAAACGCTGGCCGCATCGATCGAGACGGGCCCAAGGATGCCGTCCTCCCATTCGATGCGGCTCTGATCCAGCCGGAAGCGCCAATAGCCCCCACGTTCCGCCCGCAGGCGGGCCTTTTCGGCCTCGTCCAGACGCAGCGCCGCGCGATCGTAGACCGGGGGCCGGCCCATGGCCAACTGGCGCTTGCGCTTCAGGTCAAGCTCGGTCGGCGTCTCGAAACACTCGTAAAGACGGCCCGTTTCGCGCAACCGCTCCGCCGCCGCCTCATAGCGGTCGAGCCGCGCCGATTGCCGCTCCTCCCGGTCCCAGCCAAGGCCCAGCCACGTCAGGTCCTCGCGGATCGCATCGGCATATTCCGGGCGCGAACGCTCGGGGTCGGTGTCGTCGAGGCGCAGGATGAACCGGCCCTGCGCCTTGCGCGCGATCAGGTGATTGAACAACGCCGTGCGGAGGTTTCCGACATGCAGAAAACCGGTGGGCGACGGGGCGAAACGGGTCACGATCATGGCGGGCTCCTTGTCCGGAGGCTCTTTCACAGGGCCGCAGAATTGTCCATATCTGCACGAGGGGGGGGACCATGCCACAGCCGGACACGCAGGATGACACCACCGACTGGGCTGCGGTTCGCGCGCCCACGCTCGAGGGTTTCATCGAGATGGCGGAGGCGGCCCGCGCCGCGCTTCCCGACCCTTTCGCAACCGCCGCCGCCGAGGTCGCCCTTCGGGTCGAGGATTTCCCGTCCGACTCCATGCTGGATGATCTGGGTATCGACAGCCCGTTCGACCTCACCGGCCTCTACGAGGGCATCCCGATGACCGAGAAGTCGGTCATGGATCAGCCCGGGCAGCCGGACACCATATGGCTGTTTCGCAGACCGATCCTCGAGGAATGGATCGAGCGTGGCGACGTGGCGCTGGGCCACCTGGTCGGCCATGTGCTGGTGCACGAAATGGCCCATCACTTCGGCTGGTCCGACGACGACATCGCCGCGATCGACCCGTGGTGGGAGTGACGACACGTCCCGCGCGTCAGCCCAGCAGGCCCAACCCTTCCATCGCCGCGCGGATTGCCCGGCGCGTCTCGGCACCCGGCTCCTGCAGCGGCAGGCGCACCTCTGCCGAACAGCGCCCCAGAAGCGACAGCGCATATTTCGCCCCCGAGACCCCGGGCTCGAGGAAGACCGCGTCATGCAACGGCATCAGTGCGTCGTGCAGCGCCAGCATGCGGTCGCGGTCTCCGGACAGGCTGGCCTCCTGAAAGTCCGCACATTGACGGGGGGCGACATTGGCCGTGACCGAAATGCAGCCCACGCCGCCCTGCGCATTGAATCCGGGAGCCGAGGCATCCTCGCCCGAGAGCTGGACGAAATCGGGCCCGCACAGCGCCCGCTGTCGCGAGACCCGGGCGACATCTCCGGTCGCGTCCTTCACCCCGATGATCCGGGGCAGACGGGCCAGACGGGCCATGGTGGCAGGGGCCATGTCCACCACTGACCGGCCGGGAATGTTGTAGATGATGATGGGCAGTGCGCAGCATTCGTGCAACGCGCTGAAATGGGCGATCAGCCCCTCCTGCGTCGGCTTGTTGTAATAGGGCGTGACCACCAGCGCCGCCGCCGCACCCACGCTCTCGGCGTGGCGCATGAAGCGGATCGCCTCGACCGTGTTGTTCGAGCCGGCCCCGGCGATCACTGGCACGCGGCCGGCGGCGGCCGCGACCACCACCTCGATCACCTTCTCGTGTTCCTCATGGGTCAGCGTGGGACTCTCGCCGGTGGTGCCCACCGGAACCAGCGCCGACGAGCCTTCGGCGATCTGCCACTCAACAAGCGCTTCCAGCGCCGGAATATCCAGCGCCCCGTCGCGGAAGGGTGTCACGAGGGCGGGAATGGAACCAGAGAACATTGGCGGACCTTTCGCGGCTGCACCCGGTGGCGCGGGCCCCGGCGGCGCGGACACTAGCCGCGATGCGCCACCTTGCCAAGCAGCGCGGCGCCGTTAGGCTGCCCTCCGTATACCCCCGGGAGAGCCAGATGCCGCGCCCTTCGACCCGCCTTCTCGCCGCACTGAGCCTGTGCCTGTGCCTTTGGGCCGTGTTTCACGCCGGGCAGGGCACAGCACGTTCCCCGGAGGAAATAGCAGCACAGCTGGGCGAGGCGGTTGTGGCCGCGCGGGGACGGGACTGGGCGCAGGCCGAAGCGCTGGCGGCGGGCGTCCCCGACCCTGTCGCGCGCGACATCATCGCCTGGACACGGCTGCGCACGGGCGAGGGGCGCGTTGCTGCATATCTCGAATATCTTGCCCGAAACCCCGACTCCCCGGGACTGGACCAGCTGCACCGGGCCGGAGAGGCAGCGATGGCGCAACAGGCGCGACCGGCCGAGGTGCGCGTCTATTTCGAGAACCGCGAACCCCGCACGGGTACCGGCGCGCTCGGCCTGGCCGCCGCACTGGCAGCAGACGGTCGGGGCGAAGAGGCCGATGGGGTGCTCGTCGCGGCCTGGAAGGAGATACCGCTCACCCCCGAAGAGGAAGACGCCTTTCTGGCAGCCCATGCCCGCCTTCTGGCACCGCATCACGAAAGACGGCTCGATACGCTATTGTGGCGCGGCCTGACCGAGGAGGCCGAGCGCATGCTGCCCCGCGTCTCCGAGGATTGGCGCTTGCTGGGCAGTGCGCGAATCGCGCTGCGCCGTGATGTCGCCGGGGTGGATGCCCGGATCGCCGCCGTGCCTGCCGCCCTTCGCGGTCACCCGGGCCTTGCATGGGAGCGGTTCCTGTGGCGCGACCGGCGGGGCCGCACCGATGATGCCCGCGACCTGATGCTGGAGCAAAGCCTCTCGGCCGAGGCCTTGGGAGAGCCCGAACGCTGGGCCGCGCGCCGCCGCGCCTTTGCCCGCTCGGCGCTGCGCGCAGGCGAGGACCGCCTTGCCCATGAACTGGCCTCGCGCCACTTCACCACCGCCGAGGCGGGTTTCGACCATGCCGATCTGGAGTGGATCGCGGGATATGTCGCCCTTGTGCGGCTCAACGAGCCCCGGCGCGCCGTCGCCCATTTCGAGGCTTTCGGGCAGGCGGTCTCGGGGCCGATCAGCCTTGGACGGGCGGGCTATTGGCTGGGCCGGGCCCGGGAAGCGGCGGGCGACACCGAAGGGGCCGCGGCGGCCTTTGCCGAGGGCGCGCGCCACCAGACCAGCTTTTACGGCCAGCTTGCCGCGATCCGCGCGGGCGTTTCCGCAGACCCGGCGCTGGCCGGGCGCGAAGACGTGCCCGACTGGCGCAATTCCGACTTCGTCGACACGCCCCTGATGCGGGCGGGCCTGCTGCTCTATCTCGCCGGGGAACGTGTGCAGGCGCTGCGCTTCTTCCAGCACATCGCGGATATCGCCTCCGAAGACGATATCGGCACGCTTGGCACCCTCCTGCTGGAACTGAACGAGCCCTTCCTTGCGCTGCGCGTGGCCAAGAGGGCCGCCGCGCGCGGCATCATCTGGAACGCACCCTATTACCCCATCACCGAGATCGCCGCGATGGATCTGGCGGTGCCCCCCGAGGTGGCCCTTGCCATCGCCCGGCAGGAAAGCGAGTTCAATCCGGTCGTGCGCAGCCCCGCGGGCGCGCTGGGCCTGATGCAACTGATGCCGCGCACGGCCGAAGCCATGGCCTCGTCTATCGGCGAGCCGTATTCCGAGGCGCGGCTGACCGCCGACATCCCCTACAACGCCCGGCTGGGGGCGGCCTATCTGGCCGAGCGGCTGGAGGAATACGATGGATCGCTGCTGCTGAGTTTTGCCGCCTACAACGCGGGGCCGGCGCGTGTGCGGCGCTGGCTGGCCGAGATCGGAGACCCCCGCAAGGGTGACATAGACCCCGTCGACTGGATCGAGCTTCTGCCGTTCAACGAGACGCGCAACTACGTCATGCGCACCATGGAAGCGCTGGACATCTACCGGGCGCGGCTGAACGGGACGGTCGGCACACTCTCCCTCGACAGCGAACTGGGGCGGCGCTGACGCCGGGCCGGAAGGCTGCTTGCGCGCGCATCCCTACAGGCGGCGCAGCAATTCCCGGTTGGGCCAGCCGTCGGCGGGCAGGCCAAGCCGGGACTGCTCGCGCTGCACGGCGGCCCGGGTCATGGCGCCGAGGATGCCGTCGATCCCGCCCACATCATGACCGCGCGCAGAAAGGCGTCGCTGCACCTCCTTCATGTCGTCCAGCGACAGCATCGGCTCGGGATTGCCCGGATCGAACACCGGCGCACCTGCGAGGCGCGTCGCGAAATAGGCGGCCGTGGTGACATAGACGAACGACTGGTTCCACTCGAACAGCGTGTGGAAATTGTCAAAGCCCAGAAAGGCCGGGCCGCGATGCCCCTCGGGCAGGATCAGCGAGGCGCGCAGATGGCCAGGCGGCAGGCTGCC
>JAFIEC010000364.1 GCA_020832725.1 Paracoccaceae bacterium
GGCCCGGAGTCTGTAGTGCCGGTGCCGGGGCGGGCAGAGCCGGATGTGGCAGAACCGGGGCGGGCAGAGCCGGATGTGGCAGAACCGGGGGGGGCAGAACCGGGGGGGGCAGGACCGGGCTGGGACGTGGCGGGCGTGGCGGCCCCGGCCGACGAGACCCCGCCCGAGGCCGGAGACGCGGCTTGCCGTTGATCGGGATCACGGCGGTCCTGCCCGGCCACCCCCGCCGCGGGCCGCGCTGGCGCGCCCGCGGCGGGCGGCGTCGGGGCCCCGGGCTGCGGCCCGGCAAGGGTGTCGGAGGGGGAAATGGCACCGTCCAGCGCGGGTGCGGATGGTGGGCCCGAAGGGAGCGAGGCCGCCGGCACGGCCAGTGCCGCGCCCGATCCCTGCAGCGTGCCGATACGCGCCGGATGCACGCCCGCCGGGATGCCGGGCGGTACGGGGCCTGACAGGGGTGCCCCTCTGCCCCGGCTACCCTGTCCCGGTGGATCGGGCATGGCGACAGGTCGGGCAGCGCCATCCCCCTTGGCCATTCGCACAACGCCCCCCGCCGCGGCTGCCGCCGTGGCCCCCGTTCCCGTGGCCCCCGTTCCCGCGACCGCAGGCCCGGGCAGCGCGGAGGGCGTGTCGCCGGGCGGTATGGCGGATGGCTCCGGCGGCGGGCCGTCTTCGATGACCGGCGAGGCGACGGGGGCCGCAGTCCCGCGCGTCCAGGCACCTGACCCCGCACCCGAACCCGCACGGGGGGCATCGCCCGCTGCGGGCGGCGGGGTCGCATGTGCCAGCTTGCCCGGCGGAACCTTGCCGCCGGGGGGCGCAGCGCCGGGTCCGGGCCAGGCATGCGCCGCCGTTTCCCCGAGAAGAGCGGCGAAGTCGCCCTCGTCCCACGTGGGGGTGCCGGGCCGCGCGTGTCGGTCGGGCCGGCCATGTGCATCCTGCCGCAGCGCCGGGTCTGGCGGCGCGGATGCGGCGGTGCGGCCCCCGGGGCCGGGATGGGTGGCGACGATGGGCAGCATGGCACCTCCGATTCGAGGGCTCAGGCTCGTCGCCAGAGATTACGGAATCTTTACGACGCCTGCGCAGAAAGACCCGAAAGGAGCCGCCCATGACCCTCTTGCCACCCGTCTCGCCCCTCCTGCCCGCGCCCGCAGCCCCGCAGCCCCGCCCCGCGCTGCACCGCGCCCCCGGGGCCGACGCGGCAACGCCAGACCCTGCCCGTCCGGAGCCTGCCCGCCCCGATCCCGCGCTGCGCCGGGTCGCGCGCGATTTCGAGGCGGCCTTTCTGGCCGAGATGCTGGGCCATGCAGGCCTTGCCCGCCCGCGGGAGGGGCCCGGCGGCGGCGGCATAGGCGAGGGGCAGATGGCCTCGTTCCTGGCGGGTGCCCTGGCCCGGGATCTGGCGGAGCGGGGTGGCATCGGCCTGGCCGAGTCGATTCACGCAGCGCTGCAGGCCCGCCATGACCGGGGCGGAGGGCTCCCCGCCCCTGCCCGGCGATGCCGCCTCGCTTGCCGCCACGCTGCGGGAGGTGCTGGCGCAGCTGCGCGCGGCGCTGCTTGGCGGGCGAATCGAGGCGGTGGACGCCCTGATGGCGCAGGCGCAGGCCCTGTCCGCCGCGCTGGAGGCCGCGCGCCCCGCGCCCGACCTGACCGGCCTGCGCGCCCTTGCCCTGGAGGCAGGGGCCTGCGCGCCGCTGGCACGCGCCGCCGCTGGCGAGATGCGCGCCCTGCGCCAGCGCCTCGGAGAGATCGCGCGGGCGCAGAATCACCTCGATACCTACGGCCCTTCCGGCCGGAGGGAGGATCTGGCCCATGCCGCCCCCGCCTTCGAACGGAGGCGATAGGCCGGGCGGGCCGGGCCGATCGTGAAAATGCGACCGATTTCGCCGTCACCCTGTCGTCGCCCTTAGCAAAGGCTTTACCGGCGGCGGACATCCTCGGTGCATCGGGCCGGGTGCGACATGTGCACCGCCTTGCCCGGGCCGTGCGCGGCACAGCCGCGCCTCCGTCAGAACGGCGGGCCTTGCGCACCCTTCCGGGTGCTTTCCCGTTGCGGCATCGAACGTGCCGCGCCTTGCAGGAGACAAAGAATGTCCAGCATCCTGACGAACACCAGCGCGATGGTCGCGCTGCAGACCCTCAAGCAGGTCAACAACAGCCTCGACAAGACCCAGGCGGAAATCGCCACGGGCAAGCAGGTGGCCAACGCCCGCGACAATGCCGCGACATGGGCCATCGCCAAGACGATGGAATCCGATGTGACGGGCTTTCGCGGCATCTCCGAAAGCCTGTCGCTGGGCGAATCCACCATCGGCGTGGGCCGCCAGGCCGCCGAGACGGTGACCTCCCTGCTGACCGAGCTGAAGGGCAAGATTGTCTCCGCGCAGGAGGAGAATGTCGATCGCGGCAAGATCCAGACCGACATCGCCGAGCTGCGCAGCCAGATCGAGACGGTGGTCAACGCGGCCCAGTTCAACGGTCTCAACATGGTCAAGGGCACCGACCAGGTGAACATCCTGTCCTCCCTCGACCGCGACAGCGCGGGCAACGTGACCGCCTCCCAGATCAGCGTCGGACGGCAGGACCTGACGACATCGGCCGGAACCCTTGGCAGCGGGCAGGTGCTGAACGCCAATGCCACCGCCAGCGCGGGCGCGGTCTCGGATGCGGGCAACACCGCCGAGATCACCTTCAACAACGGCGATTACACCACCGCGGGGCTGATGGCGCGCATCACCATCGAGGGCCGGCAGATCGACTTCAGCGGCGCGGCCGGGCTTGACCAGAACGATGCCGCGGCCTTCTTCGAGGGGGCGATCAACGCGCTGCAGCTTGACGGCATCACCGCCGAGGCCACCGGCGGTGTGCTGGAGATCACCTCCAACCGCGCCTTCTCGGGTGTCGATATCGCCATCTCCGATCTTGCGGGTGATGCCGCAGGCACCGTGGTCAGCGAGATCAACGGGGACGCAACCGCCCCCGGGACCCTGTCCGGCTCCATCGACGAGCGTGCGCAATCCGTCACCTTCTCCGGCACCGCCGCCGTCCAGAACGGGGACGGCTACAGCGTGACCGTGGGCACGCAATCCTTCTCCTATGTCGCCGGGCCGAACCAGAGCTTCGAGGATGTGGCCCGCGGGCTGAAGGCCGCGATCGATGGTGGCCGCCTCGACGGGGTCACGGCCCAGGTCGCCCAGGATGCCGATGGCAGGTGGCAGCTGCAGGTCGACAACAACGACGGATCGCTGGCCTTCTCGGTGCTTGGCAACGCGGGGGGCACGGCTTCGGGCGGGTTGTTCGGCCTCGAAGGGATGGACGTGCGCACCACCGAGGGCGCGCAGGCGGCACTCGAGAACGTGTAGTCTATGATCGCGCGCGCGATCGATGCCTCCGCCGCCTTCGGCTCCGCCCAGCGCCGGGTGGAGATCCAGGGCGATTTCGTCACCAAGCTGACCGATGGGCTGACGGCCGGCATCGGCACCCTTGTGGATGCCGACATGGAGGCGACCTCGGCCCGCCTGCAGGCGCTCCAGGTGCAGCAGCAGCTGGCGGTGCAGTCGCTCTCCATCGCCAATCAGGCCCCGCAGAGCATCCTGTCGCTCTTCCGCTGATCGTCGCAACCGGGGCGGGCCGGCCC
>JAFIEC010000426.1 GCA_020832725.1 Paracoccaceae bacterium
CTCACCGCCAGACCTGACAAGAAACACAACCAGTATCTCTCATAAACGATACCAAAAACCAACGCGGGGTGGAGCAGCCAGGTAGCTCGTCAGGCTCATAACCTGAAGGTCACAGGTTCAAATCCTGTCCCCGCAACCAAAAACTTGCGCTTTATCAGCAGCTTACAAGCCTCCCTCGCGGGGGGTTTTTTGCGTTCCAAGACCCGTGGAAGCACAGTCGAAGCAAGAGGGGCCGAACTCCTTCATGTTGCTTCGTAAAGCGCACGCGACTTGGAAGGTCCCGCAGAATACGCGAGCAAGGCCTCGCAGTTCATCGGCAATACTTATTCCAGTACATCTCCCGGCCCTTGCAGCGGAGTAAGATGTTCAAGCCTCGGCAGGAATTTTCTATGACAGCCAGCGGGCCCACTTGCGTATTGAGGCGCCATTTCGAGCTTGCGAGCCCTCAGACCAACCAAGCGAATAGCGATCGGATAATGCCTTCCCTAGTTCCCGCCCCTTGATGCCGGGGTTGTCGGAGAGAATTTCTATTGCAGTTCGCACAGTCCGTGTACGAAGAGCAGCTTCTCTCAAAGCGGCTTCGTGGTTAGTCCAATTACCATTGAAGAGGACACAGCCTGCTATCTCTCGAAGCAGCCCCAAACTGAATAGAGCTGAAACGGCGTTTCGGCTCGACAGGTTCTCTAGTTCCCGTCTGGTACATCCGTTGGCAGGCAAAGCCTTAAGGGCGGCTAGAGACGATAACGTGTTAGCTTCACCAATGAAAATCCCCGTTCGGCGCTTTCGGTCATACCGCACTTCCAAGGCGTCCAATTCCGTTGCACGGGCATCCGATTGGAAGCGATATTCGTCTGGATGCTCGACGATCAAACCCACAGACAGAAGCCAGCGAAGCGTTCTCCGAAAGTAAATGACATGAGTCTTTGACGAGAACTGGCTGCGTGCCGTAATTTCTTTAAAGATCTCCTCAAGACGATCCTTCGGAATTAGGCCACTATCAGCTTCCGCCCGAATTCTTCGAACCACTTCATGAGTTGCCCAAAAATCGAAAGCTATCTTATATGCCTCCGAGTCGGACTTATACGCAGGCGACACAACGCCCTCTTTCCTGTTCGTGGACGCGTGTCCAAGATTAACCAGATCCCTGACTAAGTTGTCTACTGACGCATGGGTGAGCTCCATCGCTCTTCCCAATTGGTCATAGGTGACAGATGTATGATCACGAAGGAAATTAACAGCCGGAACATAGCGTGAGTAGTTTGACTGAGGCATATACGTCTTTGGGATGAAGGGGATTTGCTCCGAGATCACATAGTCTTTGAAGATATCCCAATACACTGTCAGGCGCGTTCCACTGCGGATTACTAGCCTTTTTTGGATAAGCGCATTAAGAACTTTATCACCGTGCAGCTGATCTACTTTGAAGTACTCTGCGGGAGACTCCCGAGCAATTTGCCGAACACACGCCAATTCGGCGGAAGAGAGCTTTTCTAGGTCTTTCCGGAAGAGGTCCTCAATATTCAAGCCTTGACCGATAATCTCAGCTTGGTCGCGCCCCTCCTTAACCATATCATAGACATGAACGCATAGCTTCTTTAGAAGCCACGGGTAACCCTGACAATTATCAATGAGCACTCGCCTAAGCTGTGGATGCACGTTTTGCCCGAGCTCTGATCCAAATCTGCCAATAGCCTTCGAGACCTCTTTGTCGTTAAATGGCGGGAGATCAATCTCAAGCCGTCGATCCTCAAGTTCATGCCAAAGATGGTAAGCTTTATGCTCTGTCGTTATAGTGCCATCGGTTCGCCAGGAAAACCCCACCGCAATTGATCCCTGAGCACTTTCTATGGACGCGCAAAGCTTTCGCATCTCGTCGAATACTTCGGATAGTTCAGGCTTATATAGGAGCTCCTCAAACTGGTCGAAGATCAAACATATTACCTTATTCTCAAGCTCAAGCGCTGCGAGAAAGTTCGACATTGCATCCGTGTCGAAAAAGTTTGATGCTCCGCCGAACCTGAGTTCGCCTGCAGCGGAAATAAATCCACTGCTTACCGCATGACGAATCGCTGACGCAAGCGCGAGCTCTGGGAAGCGCTTCGATGTCGCGGCACGACTGTCTACCGGGAAAGTAAAAAAGCGCTTCCGATACTTTTTCCTTTTTGCTGTGTCTGCGACCTTCAGTATCGATGAGCTTTTTCCCCATCCGGACGGAGCCTTCAATGCGAGAAGCCTAGTTGTCGTTTGCCTATCGTTGACCTTGGTCAAGAAGTTGAGAACGCGATCTATAACAGATTCGCGGCCAACAAAATCTATGGGACGAGAAGGGCGCAGATCTGACCAAGTGTCAGCCATTGGCACCGAGACAATGCTCTGCATCTCTGCTTCAAGCGAACGGGAACTGGATGTATTGGTTGAGGACTTGATCCAGCTCAGGTCAGATAAGCTTGTATTCGTATTTTGAATCCAATCGACGAATGCGTCGGCGCGACTTCCATCGCTTGCTTTGAAAAGCTCACAGGTCTCCGTAACTCCGGTAGAGGTGTCCGCCGCAGGTAGTGCCCAGAACTCCCCGCGGTGGGTAATCAATAAATACGCCTGGTCAGCCTTTCCTTCCGAACGGGCTTTGGAAGATATTTGTTCCGGGTTAATTACTAGATTGGCTGTAATTAACCGCTTCACCAAATCTTCGGGCTCGTAGATTCGGAGTTTTCGCCTTTCGGTGGGTGGCTTGGTCTTCCAATCGTGCTTGATGCCCTTACCATCCTTTGTGAGATCATGGGTCGATATGAGCCAGCCAGCGCTCGCGTCGCGCAACACCACGTTGCCCAATAGTTTGGAAATTGCATCCGCACTTAATGGATTTCGATATGCTTTGCACTCCACTAGGGTAACTTCTGAAGTGTCCCGATCAGAGCAGAGGAGGTCAACCTCCATCCCTGTGAGCCGTACTTGGGTGGTTACCTTCTGGCCTTGGGTGCCAAGAAACCGACCAACAAACTGCTCCAGAACTGAGCCTTTGTCTGAGGTGGTTGCCTTTTCTTCAGTACATATTTCAACTACGTATTTCACATGGAATACCTTTGCCTATAAGTCGCCCTGAGATTGGGCCTGTGATCTTTCCACGGACCGGTGTTCTTTGAAGTTATGCGAAAACGTGAGCTACGGGAATGCCCCGTGAAGTTTGGTTCTGACCTAGGCCCTTGATGTGGCAAAAGCCTACTTCTAGCCGGCGCTGTTGTTGTTCTGTCTGTGGTTTCGAGAGGTTTGCGCTGGTCTGAGGCCGCCTTCTCTCGATGCGGGCGTGTGGGGTCGGCCATAGCCTTGTTGAATACTTGACTCGGTCGGCTCATAAGGGAGAAGCGGCGCTTGGGGGAGTGCCGGGATCGCGAGTCAGCCCTGATCGCTATCTCGACGGTTTTGGTGTTGACGGGCGGGCATACCGTGATCTCTACCGTGCCGATGTCCACTTGGTGACGGCGTCCGTTCTCAACATGCACGAGTACGTGGCTCATGATAAGCCTCCCGCGTTCCGCGACATGAGCCCATCGAGCGTATCCTGTGGGGGTTCTTCCTCGAGTTCGGCTACTTCCCAACGGGATGGCGCCCGGTCGG
>JAFIEC010000380.1 GCA_020832725.1 Paracoccaceae bacterium
CATGTTGGCCACGCTGCTGCCTGGTATCCTGCGCCCGATGGGGCAGGGGTGCCACTTTCCCGATGTCGGCGAGTTTGTTGCCGGTCGGGGTGTATCGAGTGTCATATCGACCTTCCGTTCGTCCTGTGGGGCACGCCTGGCAGATGTGGGCGTGCTTCCGAATGAAATGCGTGAACCGCGCGGGCTTCCGCCACACGCTGCCGGTGATGGAGACGGAAGATGACCCTGATTGCATATTGGGATTTTGCCGAGACCGACGCGACCGAACCGGTGGCCGACAGCGCAACGGAGGACGGGGCGCAGGACGGGATCTATCAGGGAACGGCCAAGACCTCTGACGGCAAGCTGGTGCTGGACGGAAAGGGCTATGTCGAGATCCCGGCGGACGACGCCTTCCAGCTGTCAAAGGGCACGCTGAAGATCGAGTTCAACCAGAACAAGCACATCGGCTCCAGCCCCGACACGCTTGTCTCCCGTGATTCCTTGGGCCGGGACGACGGCGGGCATTTCAACATGACCGTCACCAAGGACGGTCGCGTGGAAGTGCGCCACCAGACCGACAGCAAGGACTTCTGGTACAAGACCGACAAGAGCTTCTTCAAGGAAGGCGACGACGTTCGCGTCACCTATTCGTGGGATCAGGGCACGGGCGGCACCTTCACCGTCGAGAACCTGACCACGGGCATCACGCATTCCGAACCGACCTCGCCGCAACTGACGATGGACATGGGCTCCGACTTCAACGAGCCATGGACCATCGGTGCCGGTCAGACCCGCTCGAGCGACAACACGGCCGACAATCTCAGGGAGTTCTTCGACGGAGAGATCGCTTATGTCGCGATCTACGACACGGTCGTGCCCGCAGGGCCGGTGACGCTCGAGAAGGATGGCATCGTCTCCGGCACGTCCGGTGATGACATCATCGACGCCGATTACACCGGCGATCCCCAGGGCGACATGATCGACGATGGCCACGGCACCGGGCCGGATGGTCAGGGCGATTTCGTGGCCGCAGGCGCGGGCGATGATGTCGTCTTTGCCGGCGAGGGCGACGACATCGTCTTTGGCGGCGACGGCGACGACACGATCTATGGCGGCCCGGGCGACGACATCCTGTATGGCGACGGCCCCAACAAGTTCGCGGTCAAGGACCTGATCGTGAACGGCTCGTTCGAGGATACGACGGGGCTGAGCTCCACGGGCTATGGCTATGTCGGCACCGGCGAGATCCCGGGCTGGACCACGCTTGACCCGAACCGCGAGATCGACATCCACAATGACAGCCGCGGCGGTGTGGACCCCACCGACGGGAACAACTGGCTCGACCTCGACGCCAGCCCCGGCAACATCCGCATCGGCCAGAACGTTGCCGGCGTGCTGCCCGAGGTGACCTACACGCTCAGCTTTGCGGCAGGCGCAAGCCACGCCGGAAACGGCTTCAAGCTCTATTGGGGCGGCGAACTCCTTGAGGTGGATGGCAACACCGAGACCTTCCCGCCGCTCGGCTCGATGCAGACCTACACGCTCACCGTCACGGGCGGCGCGGGCGACGGCTCGAACCGGCTGGAATTCCAGGGCGTCGGCCCCGAGAACAACTTTGGCGCGTCGATCGACTCGGTCAGCCTCACCGGCATCACGCCGATCGAGGAGGGCGTCGCGGGCGGCAACGACACCATCTATGGCGGCGATGGCAACGATACCATCTATGGCGGACCGGGTGACGATACGTTGTTCGGCGGCGATGGCGATGACGTGATCTTCGGCGGTGACGGTGACGATGTCATCTTTGGCGGCGCGGGCGACGACACGCTGTTCGGCGGTGATGGCGACGACGTCATCTTCGGCGGGGAAGGTGACGATACCATCTTCGGCGGGGCGGGCGATGACATCCTGTATGGCGACGGGCCGTGCAAGGATGGTCCGACCAATTTCTTCCCCGAATGGCCCCAGGACATCTCCAACGTCGTCTTCTACTTCGACCTGAATGGCGACGGAGAGCTCGACTATTCGGTCAAGATCGACGAATTCCCCGACAGCAGCGATGCAACGTGGATCAGCAACGACCTCGATGATTTCTACGCGGGCCTTGTCGATTACATCATCGCCACCGACCCCAATGTGGATTCGGGGCCGGATGTGCTGGGCGTCTCGATCAAGGGTGGCGTGCAACCCACGCAGTTCTTCGCCGTGAAGGGCGACGAGAACGGCCCTCTACCCGATGTCGGGCCGACGATGAACACCGGGCCGGGCAATGATGCCACCTACGACTACGGCGATTTCCATGCCCAGTACGACCCGTCGCTTTACACCTTCACGGCGGGCGCAGGTGGCGACGATGTCATCTTCGGCGGTGACGGCAATGACGTCATCAGCGGCGGTGGCGGCGACGACGAGCTGTATGGCGGCGCGGGCGACGATTTCATCGTCGGCGGCCCGGGGCAGGACCAGCTCTTCGGCGAGGATGGCAACGACCTGCTGATCGCCGACGGCACCTGCGCCGACGATTACAAGATCACCATCACCTTCGAGGGCAGCGAGGCCGGCTTCAAGAACACGCTGGGCTTCTACCAGATCGACCCGGAGACGGGCCGCATCTTCAACACGCAGTTCGCCTTCGAGAACGCCTCGCCACAGGGTGAGGGCGGTGATCTGATCCCGGGTGAGAGCACCTATACCTTCTACGCCCAACCCGGCGCGCAGATCGGCTCGTTCATCATCGCGGACGGCTTTTCGCTCAACGACTTCTCGGCTCTGGGCGAAGGCAGCCTGCGGTTCGTGAACGGTGATGGCGATCCGGCCAGCGTCACCGATGCCGCGCCCACGATCGTGCATGTCGCCCCCGACGGCACCGAGACGCCGGTCAACGGGCTGATCTGGCACAGCGCGGCCTTTGGCTCGAACATCGGGCTGAATGCCGATGGCAAGGTTCATACCGAGGGCCTGTCCGACAACGGCGACGGAAGCTGGACCATCGGCTTCGAGGACCTCAACAACCTCGGCGATCAGGATTTCAACGACGTCATCTTCACCATCGACCTCGGGACATCGGGCGCGTCCTTCGTCAACGCGCATTTCGATGCAACCTCGGTCGGTCCCGAAAGCGACCCGGATGCGCTGGGCAGCCTGCTGGATGGCGGTGCCGGCGATGACGTGCTTGTGGGCGGTGCGGGCGATGACATTCTGATCGCTGGCTCGGGCAACAACGTGCTGTATGGCGGCGCGGGGAATGACACCTTCATCGCCGGATCGGGCGACAATATCTATCATGGTGGCGACGACCGCGACACGTTCATCTTCGACCCGACGATCACCGGCAACCACCTTGTGTTTGGTGGCGATGGTGGCGACGATTTCGACACGCTGGACCTGTCGTCCATCGGCGCGGACAACTGGCGCTTTGTCGGCACGCCGACGGTGGACAGCGATGGCAACGGCTTTGACGGCCAGATCGAGATCCTCGATGCCGATGGCAATGTCCAGGGCACGATCACCTTCGAGAACATCGAGAATATCGTACCCTGCTTCACCCCCGGATCACTGATCGCGACCGCCCGGGGCGAGGTGCCGGTGGAGACCCTGCGTGTGGGCGACAAGGTCATCACCCGCGACAACGGGCTGCAGGAGATCTGCTGGTTCGGCCGCAAGGACCTGACCCACGACCTGCTTGCAAGGGCCCCCCATCTGCGCCCCGTGCTGATCCGCAAGGGCAGCCTTGGCCGGGGCCTGCCCGAGCGCGACATGCTTGTCAGCCCCAACCATCGCGTCCTTGTCGCGAACGAGCGCACCAACCTCTATTTCGGCGAGAAGGAAGTTCTGGTGGCGGCCAAGCATCTGGTGGGGGCGAATGCGCCCATCTCGGTGGTGCCCGAGGCCTCGGCCTACATCCACTTCATGTTCGAGCGTCACGAGGTGGTGCTGTCCGACGGTGCCTGGACCGAGAGCTTCCAGCCCGGCGACTATACCCTGCGCGGCATCGACAAGGCCCAGCGGGCAGAGATCATCGAGTTGTTCCCGGAACTGGGCACGAGCGACGGGCGCAAGCGGTTCGTCTCGGCCCGGCCGCAACTCAAGCGCCACGAGGCGGCACTTCTGCGCTGAGCGCCGGCTTTCGTCGGTCTCAGTGTTCGGGGCGGCGCGGCGCGGGGGGCAACCCTCGCGTTGCGTTCCATTTTGCCCAATCGTCCGGCGTGTCGAGATCGGTCAGCGCATGCCGCCCCGGAAGCGCGACGAGGCGCAGCCTGTCGCCCGCCTCGGCCACCAGCGCGCGGGCCCCGCCATCGCCCGAAAGGGCCGCCAGCCGTGCCCCCCAGCCTGCACCGAACAGCACCGGATGGCCGGGCGCGCCGTCTGATGCCCCTCGCAGGATGGCGTGCGGGTCGCCATCATGGGCGGTGATCAGAGCCTCGATATCCGTGGTCTCGATCTCGGGCATGTCGGCGGGCAACAGGATGACGGCATTCCATCCGGGGCTGAGCGCGGCGATGCCGGCGGCGATGCTGCCGCCCATGCCTTCCTCGGCGCGGGGAGAGGTCAGAATTCGCAGCTTCAGGTTTTCCAGTGCTGCCACCCGCTCGGCCCATCCGGGGCGGAGCACCGCCACGATGTGACGCAGGCCCCGGGCGCGGCCCGCGCGCAAGGCGAGGGTGCGCAGGAGAGGCGCGCCCGCCACCGGCTCCAGCAGCTTGTCGCGCCCCGGGCCCATCCGCGACGAGGCCCCCCCCGCCAGCAGAACCAGATCGATCGCGCGGAGGGGGCGGGGCCGTGTGCCACTCATCGGCGCGCGGCCCCCGCAGGCCGCAGTGACGGTGCCCTCATCTTTCCGGGATGAGGCCCCGTGGACTGAAGCGCAGTACCACAAGCAGGATGATACCCATGGTCAGTAGCCGCATATGGGCCGCCGCATCGGTCAGCTGGGCCCGCAGTGCACTGGTCTCGGCCATGCCGGAGGTGATGCCGCCGATGATGGCAAGGCCGATGGGTTCCACCATCACCCACAGCCACCAGATCAGGAAGCCGCCCAGCACCGCCCCGAAATTGTTGCCGGAGCCGCCCACGACCACCATCACCCAGATCAGGAAGGTAAAGCGCAGCGGGATATAGCTTGAAGGTGTCAGCTGACCGTCGAGCGTGGTCATCATCGCGCCGGCCACTCCGCAGACGGCCGAGCCAAGCACGAACACCTGTAGGTGGCGGCGGGTGACATCCTTGCCCATGGCACGGGCGGCGGTCTCGTTGTCGCGGATGGCGCGCATCATGCGCCCCCAGGGCGATTTCAGCGCCTTTTCCGACAGCCACAGGATGATCAGCAGCACGATCAGGAACAGCGCGGTATAGAGCAGCCGCACCGTGAGGGTGGAGGCGTCGGTCGCGCTCAGGCCCAGGGATTCGGCCTGGGCGACAAATGCGGGGTTCTGCTGCAGGTCGATCTCGCGCGGGACGGGGCGGGGGATGCCGGTCACGTTCTTGACGCCCCGGGTCAGCCAATCCTCGTGCTTGATGATGGCGATGATGATTTCCGAGATGCCCAGCGTGGCGATGGCGAGGTAATCCGCCCGCAGGCCAAGCGCGATCTTGCCCACGATCCAGGCGGCACCTGCCGCCAGCACCCCGCCGACCGGCCATGCCAGAAGGATGGGCAGGCCAAGCCCGCCCAGATAGCCGGTCGAGGACGGGTTGACCGCCTCGATCGCGCTGGTCGCCGGATCGTAGAGCCAGCGGTAGATGATGAAGCCGAATACCAGCGTCAGGATCAGCGTGGTGGTGCGCGACCGTCCCGGCGCCATGCGTTTCCACAGGAAGACGGCTCCGGCGATGGTGCCTGCCCCCGCCAGCAGCGCCAGGATGACGCGCGGCCCGCCTGCCGACCATGCCTCGGTGACAGGCGGCATGCCGATCAGCACCGCGGCAAGGCCACCCAGGGCGACAAAGCCCATGGTGCCGATGCTGAACAGGCCCGCATATCCCCACTGGATGTTCACCCCCAGTGCCATGATGGCCGAGATCAGCCCCATGTTGAAGATGGTGAGCGCCACCGGCCAGCTCTGGACAAAGCCGGTGATCACGAACAGCGCGGCCACACCGAGAAACAGCAGGATATTGCGCGGATTGATCGGAATGCCGCCCCCGGCCGTGATGTCCGTGGCCTGAGAGGCCGTGCGGCGTTCGGGGCTGGTTGGCTGGATCTGGCTCATGTGGCATTCCCCCTGAACAGGCCTGTCGGGCGGAAGATCAGCACGATCACGAGGATCGCGAAGGACACGGCGAATTTGTAGTCGGTGGACAGAAGCTGCATCAGCGTGCTCGGCTCGAGGCTCTCGGGCAGCAGATAGCCCAGCACTCGCCTGTAGGCATAGGTTACCGCGATCTCGGCATAGGCGACCAGAAAACCCCCGACGATGGCCCCCACCGGGTTGCCGAAGCCCCCGACGATGGCGGCCGCGAAGATCGGCAGCAGCAACTGGAAGTAGGTGAAGGCCTTGAAGCTCTTGTCGAGGCCGTAGAGTACCCCCGCCGTCGTCGCCAGCGCGGCCGCGATGATCCATGTCATGGCGACCACGCGGTCGGGGTTGATGCCCGACAGCAGGGCCAGATCCTCGTTGTCCGAAAAGGCCCGCATCGATTTGCCCGGCCGCGTGCGGTTGAGAAACCAGAACAGCAGCGACATCGACAGCAACGCCACGACGATGGTGATCACGGTCGTGGTGCGCAGCCCGAGGCCCTGTTGCAGACCGGTCATCTCGCGGAACTCGCGCACGGTGATCAGAAAGCGCGGCCCGTCGGCAAAGTTGATGTCGTTCACCCCGATGACAAAGCGGACGATCCCGTTGAGCACGAACATCACCCCCAGAGAGGCCATGACCATGATCAGCGGGTCCACCCTCTGGCGGCGG
>JAFIEC010000382.1 GCA_020832725.1 Paracoccaceae bacterium
TCCGGAAGTGCGTGAGCGGGCCGTGCGTCTGCTGCAAGAGAACGAGGGCCGGCACGAATCCCGATGGGCGGCGATGGTGTCGATCGCAGAGAAGATCGGCTGTAATCCCGAGACGCTTCGAGGTTGGGTGCGGCAGGCTGAGCGTGACCAGGGCAAACAACCCGGCCTGACGAGTGATGAGCGCAGTCGTTTGAAGAGCCTCGCGCGCGAGGTTCGTGAGCTGCGTCAGGCCAACGACATTCTGCGCAAGGCCAGTGCCTATTTCGCGGCGGCGGAGCTCGACCGCCTGCACAAGAAGTGTAAGCGCGATGCCGTTCGCCTCCTCCCGGGATTGACCTGAACCTGCCATTTTGCCGCCGGATGATGGTGGAGGTGTCTGGTTTGGGTGAAGACGTCAAAATGGACGTCCTTTTGGACGGCTCTTGCGGGCGTGTGTCGCGCCTGGAGGTGATCGAGGGTGCGAGCGGACGAGACCATACAGATCGCGGCGCGACCGCCAGCAGAAGAGCCTCGGCTGTATCCATCGCAGAAATCGGTCGACAGTTTGCTCCTGGCCCTGCGCGATGGCTACGTCCGTGCAACAGGACGGCGCTCCACCACGAGGGGTCATGGGTACGATGACGGACAGGACGCCTGGCGGCTTCACGCAACGGACCCCACGCTGATCACGACGGACGAATGGCGTACCGGAGAGTTCGACACGGATGCCCTCGTGCTGACGGGACCATCCTGGCAATACATCCAGATGCAAGTGCCGGATTTCATGGTCAAGGCGATCTGGCCAGATTGGCCGGAAGGCGATGAGACCCCCACGGTTCCACACCTTGCCGCCACAGCCTACACCACACCATATCTCGGCCTGATGCAGGAAGCGATCCTGCATTTCGGGCTGACAACCCTGCACCAGGAGAAGAAGGAGGTTCTCTCCGACTGGTTCAGGACACAGCGTATCGACGGAGAGCCGGTTTCGCGCAATCTCGCCGACGCCATGGCCACGCTGATCCGGTTGCCCTCAGCTCAGCGTGGCGGCGCCAAGCGAATGCTGGACCCTGATCTGCTGCCGAAGCCCACCTGACGAACATCGTTTTAGCCACAAACGATGTTGTCGTCCGGATTGCCAGTCCAAAGAGTAGTGCGTGGCCTCGAACGGCACGGTTTTCAAGGTTTCAGACCGCAACCTTGAACTGACTGGCTTCCGGTGTCGGTCACGACCAGAGCGAAGCGACCGGAGGCGGGTTACGCAAACAAAAATCGTTTTCGGCGGATACGTTTTTTCTTTCACCCCTGGGTCGGACGGGTCTTCGGCTCGCCGGCGCCATAGCCCGCGGAGGGGTCCACCCTTTCCGCCACAGCCCTTGAGTGGGTGGAACCGTTCACCTGATTCGCGTGGGGAAGGGTTCACCCCACCTCCCCGCTTCGCCTTGGAGCCAGCCCGGGGATGGCCGGTTCCCGCGCATGGGTTCCACCCTTTATCCTGATTGATTTCATGGCGTTAGCGTGAGGGTTCCACCCTTCGTGATCAAAGGACCATGAACCGGGCGGACCGGTTTCGACGTCGCGGGGGCGGCCGGAAGAGCGGCAGAAACAGGGGCAACACAGCCCTCGATCCGGTCCCTCCCCACCCCATGTCCGCCCGTTCTCCCCGCCCCCTGCGCCCTGCCGTCGCGGCCCTCTGGTCGACCGACGTGCCTGCGCCCATCACGCTGGGGCGGCAATGAGCAGGCGGGACTGGCGGACCTTCGATGCCGAGCTGCGTGCCCGCGTGCCCGAGCTGGCGGTGGAGCTTCTGGGCAAGCCGACCTCCAGCGCGGGCCAGGAATGGCGCTGGGGCCGCAAGGGCAGCCTTTCCCTTGTCGTCGCCGGCCCGAAGGCCGGTATGTGGTTCGACCACGAGGCGGGCGAAGGCGGTGGCTTTGTCGATCTCGTCGCGCGCATCCACGGCGTAAGCCGCAAGGATGCGATCACATGGACGGCCGCCCGCATCGGCCTGCAGCAGTTCGCCGGAGAGCAGCGGTCTTGCATCGGATTCGCCGACGCAGCCACGAAGACCACGGCGGCCCCTGCGGCGCGGTCGAGCGAAGCAACAGAGACAGGCAAGGTCAGCGAGGCCAGCCCCTCCGAGGCAGCAGAACAGGCTGCAAGCCGCGCCGCACGTATCTGGGCCGCAGCCAGCCCCGCGCCCGACAACCACCCCTATCTGGTCGCCAAGCGGGTCGCGCCGCTCTCGCTGCGCCGCGACGCCCGCGGCCATCTCGTCGTGCCCCTGCAGGATGTCGACGGCCACCTCCACAGTCTCGAGTTCATCGCCGCCGATGGCACCAAACGTTTTCTCGCCGGCGGCGCGAAGAAGGGGCATTTCGCTGTGGTGGGCGCGGAGCCAGGGCCTCTTTCGAAGCCCACTGGACCGCTCCTGATCTGCGAGGGTTGGGCGACTGGGGCGAGTCTGCACATCGCGACCGGTCACAGGGTCATTGCCGCCATGGACGCCGGCAACCTGATGCCCGTGGCAGAGGGACTGCGTGCGCGGTTTCCGGACGCCGATCTTGTCATCGTCGCCGACAACGACGTGAAGCCCGACCGCGACAGCAACCCCGGCGTCGATGCCGCCCGGAGGGTCACGCTCGCCGTCGATGGTCGTCTGGCGGTGCCGGAGATCCCCGGCGACGCCAACGACCTGTTCTGCGCAGAAGGCCCGGATGCCGTCGCGGCGTTGGTTGCCGGTGCGGCCCGGATCCCGCCGCCACCGCCGACCTATCCAGCACCCGTGCTCACGCCCGACGAGGCCCGCGCCGCCCTCGCTGACGCCATCGCAGACTTCATGGCTGCCGTGACCGACTATTGGGCTGCCGTCGAGCTCGCGGAAGAAGCGGCCAGGGACGAGGACCAGTCCCGTAATCCGCTGGATTTCAACATCGTGGCGCGGGCAGCCCTGCCCCCACTCCTCGGCCTGCCGGTCGATGTCGGTCTCGGCAAGACCTCACGCGCGCGCGTCGCCATCGCCGACCTGATCGCTTCGGGCGCGCTCGGCAAGCGCAAGGTCGTCTACGCCGTGCCGCGCCACGATCTCGGCACCGAGCAGGTCGCAGCACTCAAGGCGCTCGGTCTGCGCGCCATGCTCTGGAAGGGTCGCACCGCGCCCGACCCGGTTCCTGAGAACCCCGACCGGCTCATGTGCCTCGATACGCAGGCCACCTTCGACGCGATCGAGATCGAGCATCCGGTCGAACAGAGCTGCTGCAAGGTCAAGAACGGCGCGCAGCTGCTGCTATGCCCATGGTTCCATGACTGCGGCTACCAGTGTCAGAAGCCGCTGGCGCAGGCGGCGCAGGTCATCGTCTGTGCCCATGACAGTCTCTTCCACATGAAGCCGGATGCGATCGGCGAAGTCGGACTTCTGGTCATCGATGAAGCCTTCTGGCAATCGGGCCTGCGCGGCCTCGACGGTAAGGCCAGCCTGACCCAGGATGGACTTGAACCAGAGCGCAACGCGCTGTTCTGCTACGATGCGAAGGGCAAGATCGACCTCGACGCCACCGCCGATCTCGTCACCGCGCGCGAGCGGCTTGCAAAGGCGCTTCGGAGTGCCGGAACCGGCCCGCTGCCTTATGGTCTTCTCGCCGCAGTCGGCCTCACGCCCGAGATCTGCCGCCGCGCCGCGACGCTCGAGCGGCGGCGGATGCGCGATGCGGGCCTGCTGCCGGGCATGCCGGCAGCCGAACGGCGCAGGCGCATAGCGGCCGTCCTGCCGCCTGAGGGCGAGCCCTGGGCGCCACCGGGACGCTGCGCAACGCTGTGGCTCATCCTCGCCGAGGCTCTGGAGAACGGCCATGACGCTGCCGGTGCCGAACTCGTCCACGAGCGCACGGAGAACGGAACCGTGCGCGCCCTCAAGCTGCGCTGGCGCAGCCGGATGCGCGCGGGCTGGGCGGCGAAGGCACCGATCCTGCATCTCGACGCCACGCTGCGGCCCGAGCTCGTGCAGTCCTACCTGCCGCGGATAGACCTCGGCAATCCTGTGGCAGCGCACCAGCCCCATCTCCGCATCCGCCAGATCACCGGCAGCCCGACTTCGGCCCGCGCCCTGACGCCAGGCGCCAACGCGCCCCAGCGGGACCACAAGGCCGCAGCCGGCCATCTGCGCGACCTCTGCGCCTGGCTCGACCTCCGCGCCCGGCAGTGCCATCGCCCCGGTCAAGCGGTCGATCTGCTGGTGGTGGGCCAGAAGGCGGCCATAGACGCGCTTCGCAGCGCCAGCCTGCCGCCGCGGGTCGAGGCGGTACACTTCAACGCGTTGAGCGGGCTCGACCGCTGGGGCGGGATCGGTGGCATGGTCGTGCTCGGTCGGACCCTTCCTGCCCCGCGCACCGTGGAACTGCTGGCGACGGCGCTGACCGGTCGCGTGCCCGTCACCAATCCGAAGGAAGTGGGCTGGTGGTATCCGATGGTCGAGCGTCGCATCCGGCTCAGCGGCGCGCGCACCGCGCCCCTCGCCATGGAAGAACATGTTGATCCAATCGCCGAGGCGGTGCGCTGGAGCATCTGCGAGGGCGAGTTGATCCAGGCGATGGGACGTGGGCGCGGCGTCAACCGCACTGCCGCCAATCCGCTGGAGATCGATCTCCTGACCGACATCGTCCTGCCGGTCACGGTCGACGCGCTGGTGGCGTGGTCCGACCTCCGGCCGACCCGGCGCGACCTGATGGCCCTGTCCGGCATCGTCCTCGACAACGCCGCCGACATGGCCGCCTGCTTCCCGGAGCTCTGGCCATCGGCTGACGCAGCCCGGCAGGATCGATCGAGGAGTGTGACAAACTGCTATTATAGAAACCTCTATAATAGCAAAATGTCACACTCCTCCGCGGAAGTATCCTACCGACCGGAGGGTTCTGGGTATCGCACCCGCATCGCGCGCGTCGATCTTTCCCGCATTCCCGATCCGGAAGCCTGGTTCACCAACCGCCTCGGGCCGCTCGCGCAGTTCGTGATCGCATTGCCGCCGACCGCGCAAGCGCATAGCAAGCAGCGGATCAACACCCTCGCATCCCGCCTGACCGCCAGCATGCAGGCCGTCCTCGGCACGCGTCGCGCTGCGCTCGCGGGGCTGGCTGCTCGGCTGGAAGCAGCGGCGCCTGCCGGTCTGCGGCGATCTGAAACCCCGAACCCCACAAAGGAGAGCAAACGATGACTTTTGATCGACTGCGCGTCTACGAAGCTGGGCGCTTTTACGACACGCCGCTGCCTGACTGGTATCATGAGGTCAACCGCCTTAGCGAGATGGAAAACGTCGACTGGCATCGGGCATTCGAGCGCGTGGTCGGTTGCGCGTACACGCTGCTGACGGAGGAAGGCCTCCTCAGTGCCAGTCTCGAAATCCGGTTCTGGCCGAGCGAGACGCACGGCATCCTTGTGCTCATCGAGACGCCGCCTGGCCTCGTCGAGCAGGTCGTCATTCCGAACCCAGCCGACTGGCTGCCGTTTCTCTCAACCTACCTCGCGCCGCTCATGGCGAGCTCGGCGCAATTTGCCAACGCGATGATGCTGGCGAGGATCGGAAATGCACTGATTGCCCGCGCGCGTCATGGTGACGGCCCGCACATGGATCGCGAGACCGGGGAGAGCCGGATCGATCGTGAGAATGATTGGAAGCGCCGTCGCGCCGAACGCCTGCGCGCAGCAGCGGCTCAGCACAGCGATGGAGGCGCGGCATGAACCGCAATCGCCATATCGGTCTCGAGCGCTGCGATGGTTTCGACGTTGGCCGCGATCCGCGCACCATGTCCGCGGATGAATTGGAGCAACTCGGCCACGATCGGGTCTCGCCCCTGCGGGCCCTGCGGCTCAAATGCCTCGATTGCTGCAACGACTCTGTACAGGAGGTACGGCTCTGCACCGCAGTCGCTTGCCCGAGCTGGCCCTTCCGGATGGGCAAGAACCCGTGGCGTGATCCGCTGGGTGATGCGGAGCAGGCGCGGCGTGCCGCCACCATGAACCGCAATCGTGCGTCCGCCTTGACCAAGCCTGAGAAAACTCAGGTCCCGGACGAATCCTCGCCTTCGGATGGGGTGAGGGTCCCGAAAGACAAGGTCGGCGATTTGTCCCTGACAAATAAAGCCGGTGGCGCAGGAGGTGCATCATGAAGGCGATGCGCTTCACCCCCAAAGGCCATGGCAGCGAGCCCGCGATCCGGAACAGATCAGGCGCGAGGGCTGGCGTGATCAGGGCGTGTTCGCAGTCAGCATCGACGATGCCCGTCTCACCTGGCCCGAGCGCGAGCTCGTCGAGCAGCTCGGCAACAGGCTCTATGGCAAGCGCTCCATCAGCAAGGAGGCGCGTCATGGCTGATCGCATCTGGACTGCCGAGGATGTTGCTGAGCACTTCGTGGAGGCGTTCCGCACCCTGCGCAAGCTGCCGCCGGTCAAGGTGCAGGGTTATTTCGGGACATGGCCGGACATCGTGAGGACCAGGCGCGAGATCGCCTTCATGGAGCCTGAGCCCATGCGCATCCGTCCCTCGACGGCTGCGATCACGCGCCTCGAGCAGACCTTCGACTGGATGCTCTGGATCGAGGCAGACGAACGCAGGCTCGTTTGGGCCCGGGCAGCGCGTGTGCCGTGGAAGCTGATCAGCGGCGAGCTCGGCTGCGACCGCACCACCGCGTGGCGGCGCTGGCAGATCGCGCTGACCAAGATCGCCGCGCGGCTGAATGCGGCATAGCCTCAAAGTGTTGCAACACTTTTTCCTTCGACACGCGCAACAGATCAGTGCTATCGACGAATCATCGTGGGGAGAGTGCGCCGGAAGGCCCGCTCTCCCTTCTTGCTTTGGGTTGATGTCGTGTTGGCTTCCTGGATCCGACCGGGAGTCCGGTCAGGGTCCAGTGGCGGTCGGATACAGGGTTTTGCTCAGGGGCGCACGCTCACCGTTTGCCCCTCCGAAAACCGTCTCTGAATCGTGAAAGAGAACGGTTTTTCGGGTGCAACTGCCCAGCGGTTGACCAGAAAAACTTTCTCCGCCATCTGCTAAGTCATTGATTTTACGGTTCCTTTCCGTGCACCGCGTATGCTGGCGGGCGAAGCGCGGCATTT
>JAFIEC010000392.1 GCA_020832725.1 Paracoccaceae bacterium
ATCCTGCTGTTCACTGCCGCCCGCCGCGACCATCTGGAACGCACCATAGGCCCGGCGCTGGCCCGGGGGGCATGGGTGGTGAGCGATCGTTTCGCCGATTCCACCCGCGTCTATCAGGGGGCCACGCGCGGCGATCTGCGCGCGCTGGTGGACCGGATCCACGACGCGGCCATCGGGCGGGAACCGGATATCACCCTTGTCATCGATCTGGCACCCGAGGCGGCAATGGCACGCCTCGCCGGACGACAGGGCAGCGAGGACCGGTTCGAACGTTTCGGCCTGCCCTTCCAGCAGGACCTGCGCAGGGGCTATGCGGCCCTTGCGCGCGACTTTCCCGAAAGGGTCCGGCTGATCGACGGGCACGGAACCGAGGCCGAGGTCGCAGACCGGGTCTGGGTGGCGCTGGCCGCGGCGACAGGCGATGCTCCGGCATGAGCACCGCCGAAGACCCGCCCGAGCCCGATCGCCTGCACGGCGCGCCCCACCCCCGCCATGCGCCCCGCCTGCTGGGTCAGGAACCGGCCGAGGCGGCGTTCCTTGCGGCCCACGCCTCGGGGCGGCGGCATCACGGCTGGCTGGTCACGGGGCCGCGCGGGGTGGGCAAGGCCACCCTCTGCTGGCGCATCGCGCGCTTTCTTCTCGCCGACGAGCCGGCCCCGCCGGCGCTGTTCGGCGGCCCTGACATCCCCGCCAGCCTGGATGTGCCCCGCGAGCATCCGGTCTCGCGCCGGGTGGACGCCCTGTCGGAGGGGCGGCTGAAGCTGGTGCGGCGCGGACTGAACGACCAGGGCCGCCTGCGACAGGTCATCGGAGTGGAAGACATCCGTGGGCTGCGGGACTTCTTCGGCCTGTCAGCCCCCGACGGGGGCGAGCGGGTGGTCATCATCGATGCCGCCGACGAGATGAACGCGAACGCCGCGAATGCGCTGCTCAAGCTGCTGGAGGAGCCGCCGCCCCGGGCGACGCTGCTGCTGGTCGCGCACCAGCCCGCGCGGCTGCTGCCCACCATCCGCTCCCGCTGCCGCACGCTGGCGCTCACGCCGCTGTCGCCTTCCGCGCTGGAACAGGCGCTGGAGGGGGCGGGCATCGCCCTGCCCGTCGGTGCGCAGGCACAGGCGCTCTGGGCGCTGGCAGAGGGCTCGGTGGGCGCGGCGGTGGAACTGCTCGAACAGGGGGGGCTCGAGGCCTATGCCGCGCTCTGTGCGCTTCTGGAGCGCAGCCCGGGCCTGCCCCGCGACGCCGCCATCGCGCTGGCAGAACAGGCCGCGGGTCGCGGTGCCGAGACACGCGCAGGGCTGCTGCGCCGCCTGCTGGTGCAATTGCTGGGACGGGCCGCGCGCACGGGTGCGGGCCATCCCCCCCCGGCCGAGGCCACCCCGGGCGAGGCCGCGCTGCTGGCCCGCCTGTCACCGGATGCCCGTGCCGCCCGCTTCTGGGCGGAGGCCGCGCAAGAGCTTGGGCTGCGTGCCGAACGGGCCGCCGCTGTCAACCTTGACCCCGCCGCCATGATCCTCGATATGCTTCTGCGCATCGATGCGGGTGCCGCACGCCACGCCCGCGCCTCCCATCCGCAGGCCCGTCCATGAGCGCCCAGACAGACATGCCGCCCGAACTGGTGGACAGCCACTGCCATCTCGACTTTCCCGATTTCGACGGCAGCCTGCCCGATATCGTGGCGCGGGCGCGGGCGGCGGGTGTGCGCCGCATGGTCACGATCTGCACCCGCCCCCATGCCCCGGGCCCGGTGATCGCCATAGCCGAGGACCACGACGGCGTGTTCTTCGCGGCAGGGCAGCACCCCTTGTCGGTGGGCAAGGAGCCGCCGGTGACGCTCGATCAGCTTCTCGCGCTGGCCGAACACCCCCGCATGGTCGCGGTGGGCGAGACCGGTCTCGATTATCACTACACACCCGAGACCGCCTCGGCACAGGCCGAAGGCCTGCGCCTGCACGTCGAGGCCGCGCGGCGCAGCGGCCTGCCCCTGGTCATCCATGCCCGCGACGCCGACGACGACATGGCGCGCATCCTGACCGAGGAACACCGGGCAGGCGCCTTCGACTGCGTGATGCACTGCTTTTCCTCGGGCCCCGGTCTGGCCCGCGCGGCGCTGGATCTCGGTTTCTACCTGTCGATGTCGGGTATCGTCACCTTTCCGAAATCCCAGGCCCTGCGCGACATCTTCGCAGCCGCCCCGCTGGACCGCATCCTGGTGGAAACCGACGCGCCCTATCTGTCGCCCGTCCCCCGCCGGGGCAAGCGCAACGAGCCCGCCCATGTCGCGCATACCGCAGCGGCGGGGGCGGCCCTCTTCGGGCTGGATGCCGCCGAATTCGCCGCCGCCACGACGGCCAACTTTGACCGTCTGTTCCGGCGCGCCGCAACGGCCCGCCCGGCATGAGCGCCCGGCTGCGCTTCCCCATCCTGGGCTGCGGCTCCGCGGGGGGGGTTCCGCGTCTGGGGGGGATCTGGGGGGATTGCGGCCCGTCCGAGCCCCGCAACCGCCGCCCCCGCTGTGGGATG
>JAFIEC010000396.1 GCA_020832725.1 Paracoccaceae bacterium
ACAGGCTCTGGTGACCGCATTGGCCGGCGAGCCCGGTGTCGTCCGCGCCGCCCTTGGCCTTGTGCGCGGGATGGCCCGCCCGGGGGCCGCGATCCGCCTTGAGGCGATCTCGGGCGCGGCGTGGTTCCGGCGCAAGGGCGAGGGGATGGTGGCGCTGGCCCATGCCATGGAAGAGGCGCTGGACCAGATGGGCGCGGTCGCGCTGCCCGCGCCCGAGGGTGCCCCGCACCGGGTCACCGCCGCCCATGGCGAGGCGATGGCGGCGCTGGGCGGGGGCGCGATCCTCAGCGCGCCGATGTTCGATGACGGGCGGCCCGTGGGCGTGCTGACACTGGTTCTCGAAGAGGCCGCGATGCTGACGCCCGCCCTCTCGGCCCGGCTGGAGACGGCTGCCGACCTGCTGGGCCCGGTGGTCGAGCTGAAGCGCCGCCAGCAAGGCTGGCTGGCCGGCCGGGCGGTGGATGCGGCCGAGCGCGGCCTGCGCGCGCTGGGGGCGCGCAACCGTCCCTCCTACAGGCTGGCGGTGGCGGCGGTTCTGGTGGTTCTGGCACTGCCCTTCGTGGTGCAGGCACCGCTGCGGATCACCGCCGATGCCAGCCTGGAGGGCACGATCCAGAGGGTCGCCGTGGCCCCCTTCGAGGGGCGTATCGCAGAGGCCCCGGTCCGGGCGGGCGACCGGGTGGCGGCGGGTGAGCTGCTGTTTGCGCTGGACGACCGCGACCTTGTGCTGGAGGCCACCAAGTGGCGCAGCGAACTGGCGCAGCTGGAGCAATCCGCCCGCGCCGCGCTGGCCGGGGCCGACCGGGCGGAGGTGCGGCTGCTGGCCGCGCGGCGCGCACAGGCGGCGGCGCAATTGTCGCTGGCCGAGGCACAGCTGGAGCGGGCGCGGGTGACCGCCCCCATCGCGGGCATCGTCATCGCAGGCGATCTCAGCCAGCGGCTGGGCGCGCCGGTGGAACGCGGGACAGAGCTGTTCACCATCGCCCCGCTTGACGCCTTTCGCCTGATCCTTGACCTTGACGAGCGTGACCTCGATCTTGTGCAGCCCGACAGCCGCGGCGCGCTGCGGCTCAAGGCGCGCCCGGGGCTGGAGCTGCCCTTTGCGGTGACGTCGCTGACCTCGGTCGCGCGCAGCGAGGAGGGGAGGCGGCTGTTCCGGGCCGAGGCGCATCTGCTGGCCGAGGCGCCAGACCTGCGCCCCGGGCTGGAAGGAGTCGCGCGCATCGAGGCCGGGCGGCACAGCCTGGCCTACAACTGGACCCGACGCCTGCGCGACTGGGTGCAACTGGCCGTTTGGCGCTGGCTGCCATGACAGGAGCAACATGAGCGAGGCCTTCTTCTCCGAGCAATGGTATCGCGTGGCGCCGCTGCGTCCGCGGCTGGCCCCGGGGCTGAAGGTGGAGCGCCACCGCTATGGCGGCTGGCCCTGGTATGTGCTCAAGGACCCGGTCACCGGCAAGTCGCACCGCCTCAGCCCCCATGCCTATGCCCTGATCGACCGGCTGGATGGCCGCACCAGCGTGGCCGAGGCCTGGGAGGATCTGGGCCGCGCCCTTGGCCCCGACACCCCCTCGCAGGACGATGTGCTGAGCCTGATCGGGCAGATGCACGGGGCCGACGTGCTTTTGGGCGACGTGCCCCCAGACATCGCCGAGATGATGGAGCGCCGCCGCAAGCAGGACCGCCAGCTTCTCAAGCAGAACATGATGGGGCCGATGTCGTTCCGCGTGCCGCTGTTCGACCCGGACCGGCTTTTGCGTGCCACCCTGCCGCTGGTGCGCTGGGCCATCGGGCCGCTGGGGGTGGGGCTGTGGCTGGCGCTGATGGTGGTCTCGCTTGCCGCTCTGGTCCGCGAATGGGACGAGGTTACGGGGGCGGTGACCGATCAGCTGTTCAGCGCGGGCAACCTTGCCCTGATCGCGCTGGCCTATGTGCCGATCAAGCTGCTGCACGAATTCGGCCATGGCTGGGTTGCGCGCCGCTACGGGGCCGAGGTGCACGAGACCGGGGTGATGTTCCTCGTCTTCATGCCGGTGCCCTATGTCGAGGCCAGTGCCGCCGCCGCCCTGCGCTCCAAGTGGCAGCGAATCTTCGTCTCGGCCGCCGGCATCATGGTCGAGACGACGCTCGCCGCCATCGCTTTCCTGATCTGGCGCGAGATGGACCCGGGCCCCGAGCGCGCGCTGCTGTTCAACGTGATGCTGATCGGCGGCATCTCCACCGTGCTGGTGAATGGCAACCCGCTGCTGCGCTTTGACGGCTATTTCGTGCTGGCAGACCTGCTGGAGATGCCGAACCTCGCCCAGCGGGCCAATGCCTGGTGGGCAGAGCATTGGCAGCGGCTGGCCTATGGTGCCGAGGAGGTGGTGCCCAAGCCCGCAACCCGGGGAGAGGCGCTGGCCTTTTTCCTCTATGCGCCTGCGGCCTTTGTCTATCGGCTGGTGATCTCGGCCACGATCGCGGTGTTTCTGGTGGGCACGCTGTTCGTGCTCGGCGTGGTCTTTGCGATCTGGTCGTTCTTCAACGTGCTGTTCAAGCCGCTGGGCAAGGCGTTCTGGACGCTGGCGACCGGTCCGCGTCTGCACCGGGTGCGCGGGCGGGCCTGGGCAGTGACGGCGCTGATGGCGGGCGCGGTTGCAGCCCTTCTGTTCGCGGTGCCGGTGCCCTGGGCCACGCGCACGCAAGGTGTGGTCTGGCTGCCCGGAGAGGCCGCCCTGCGCGCCGAGACCGAAGGGCGGGTGCTGGCGGTGCAGGTGCCGGCGGGCGCGCCCGTGGGCGCGGGGCAGGTGGTTGCCGTGCTGGAGAACCCGCTGCTTGCGGCCCGCGCCGAGGTTCTGGAGGCCCGGGTGGACGAGCTGCGCCTGGCGCTGGCCCGGGTCATGTCCGAAGACCGCGCCCGCGCGCGGATCGTGGCGATCGAGCTGGCAGCGGAGGAGGCCGCCCTTGCCCGCGCCCGGGCCGAGATCGCCGGGCTTGTGCTGCGCGCGGGGGCTGCGGGACGGTTCGAGCCCGCCATGCCGCCCGAGGACATGCAGGGCCGCTTTCTGATGCGGGGCGGCGTGCTGGGCCACGCCGTTCCCGAGGCACCGCAGGCAGGGCGGGTGGGGGTCGGGCAGGGTGCCATCGACGCGGTGCGCGACCATATGGCGGGCGTCAGCCTGCGCCTGCCCGAGCGGCCCGGGCAAAGCTGGCAGGCCGGCACGCTGCGCGCGGTGCCGGCGGGCGATTTCGACCTGCCCTCGCCGGTGCTGGGGCGGGCCCTCGGCGGCCCGGTGGTGGTGGACCCCTCCGAGCCGGGCGGCACGCGGGCGCTGGAGAGGGTTTTCCAGTTCGAGGCCGCCCTGCCCGAGGGGATGCCCGCGCGCTTTGGCGGGCGGGTGCATGTGCGTATCGACCACGGCACAAGGCCGCTGGGCCTGCAATTGCACGACTGGGCGCGGCGGGTGCTGCTGCGGGGCCTCGATGTCTGAGGCGCGGTTCTGGGGCGCGGGTGCGGTGTGGCGGATGCTGCCCTATGCCCATCAGGCCGAGCGCCCGATGAACTGGACCGACCGCACGCTCAAGCGGC
>JAFIEC010000004.1 GCA_020832725.1 Paracoccaceae bacterium
GTGCTGGGGCTGGTCGCGGCTGCGATGCTGGGCCAGGGCTCTCCGGTGCGGGCGCTCATCATGGTGGTGACCGGGCTGGCCCTGGGCCTTGTGGGAACCGACATCCAGACAGGCACCTTCCGCTTTGTCTTCGGAGAGGCGCTTCTGACCGACGGGCTGGGACTGGTGGCGGTGGCCATGGGACTGTTCGGCGTGTCCGAGGTGATCGCCAACGCCGCACGCCCCGACAACGCCCGCCCGGCCTATCGTGTGGACTGGCGGGCCATGCTGCCCACGCGCGAGGACTGGCGGCGCGCCCTGCCTGCCATGGGGCGCGGCGCAGGCGTGGGGGCGGGTTTCGGCACGCTTCCGGGTACGGGCTCCTCGATCGCGGCCTTTGTCGCCTATGCGGTGGAAAAGCGCGTGTCCCGCAATCACGAGCGCTTTGGCCGCGGCGCGAGCGAGGGGGTGACCGCACCCGAGGCCGCCAACAACGCCGCCGCCCAGACCGCCTTCATTCCCACCCTGACCCTCGGCGTGCCGGGCGATGCGGTTCTGGCGCTGATGCTGGGGGCACTGATCCTGCACGGCATCATCCCCGGTCCCGGCCTGATCGAGCAGCAGCCGGAACTGTTCTGGGGCCTCGCGGTCAGCTTCGTGATCGGCAACCTGCTGCTTCTGGTGCTGAATCTGCCGCTGATCGGGCTGTGGGTGTCGATCCTGCGCATTCCCTACCGGCTGCTGTATCCGGCGGTTCTGGTGTTCATCTGCGTGGGCGTCTTTTCGGTGCGCAACAATGTCTTCGACATCTGGCTGGTGCTGTTCTTCGGATTGGTGGGCTACGGGATGCGGCTGCTGCGGTTCGAGCCTGCGCCGCTCCTGCTGGGGTTCATCCTGGGCCCGCTGATGGAGCAATACCTGCGCCGCTCCATGGCCATCAGCCGGGGCGATCCGATGGTGTTTCTGGAGCGCCCGATGAGCGCATCCTTCCTGGCAGTGGCAGCGCTGCTGATCGGGTGGATCGTGCTGTCGGGCCGGCGTGCCCGGGGCCGCGACGCGCGGGGATAGGCGAAGGTGCCAGCGGCAGGCCCCTAGAGCCGGGCCCCGTGGTGCAGGATGACGGGCCCCACGCCCTCTTCCTCGTCGGTCAGGTGCCGATCCAGCAGGGGGGCAAACCCGTCCAGCCGCGCCAGAAGGGCACCCGCGCTGTCGCGGCCCGCGCCCTCGGCAAGGGCGGCGAGATGGGTATTGCCCGCCTCTGCCAGGGCCGACAATTCAGCCTCCAGCGCGTGGTGGTCGGCATCCAGCAGCGCAAAGCCCCGCGACAGGCGCGGCTCGGCCCGGGACAGCATGGGAAAGTAATGCCCGTCCTCGATCTGATGGTGACCCTGCAATTGCGACAGAAGGAACCCGCCCAGCTGCGACGTGCGCGCGCCATGGGCCCGGGTGTCGCCGCCGTCAAGAAAGCCGCGCGTCTCCTGCTGCCACATCCCCAGGACCTGGCGGAACATCATGTGACGCTCCAGCCAGAAGCGGGTGAGGCCGTCGAAATTGCGATGCGCCTCCCACAGATCGCGCGGATAGTCCCGAAGCAGGACCCGCAGGGCGTCGGGCAGGCCCGCGCGCAGGTTCAACGCCAGATCGCTCACCCGTAGATCTGCCCCAGCCGCGATACCACGGCCTCGGGCGACATCTCCTCGGTCTCGCCGGTGCGGCGGCAGGTCAGCTCCACCTTGCCTGCGGCCAGGCCGCGCGGACCCACCGTCACCCGCCAGGGCAGGCCGATCAGATCCATCGTGGCGAACTTGGCACCCGCCCGCTCGTCCCGGTCGTCGTATAGCGGGGCAAGGCCCAAGGCCGTCAGCGTGCGATACAGGCCCTCGCAGGCCGAATCCGCCGCGCCATCACCCTGCTTGAGATTGACGATACCCACATGAAAGGGCGTTACCCCTTCGGGCCAGATGATGCCGCGCTCGTCGTGGCTCGCCTCGATGATCGCACCCACCAGCCGCGAGACGCCGATCCCGTGGCTTCCCATGTGAACCGGCACCCGCTCTCCCCTGTCGTTGACCACCCGCGCACCCATCGGCTCGGAATACTTGGTGCCAAAATAGAAGATCTGGCCGACCTCGATGCCGCGCCCGACCTTGCGATGGTCCTCGGGCACCTGGGCAAAGGCGGCCTCGTCGTGGGTCTCGTCGGTACGGGCATAGAGCGAGGTGAACTCGGCGCAGATATCGGCCACCGCGGCCGGATCGTCATGGTCGATATCCCGCGCCCCCAGCCGCAGGGCGGTCACCCGGTCGTCGTAGAACACTTCCGACTCGCCGGTCTGGGCCAGCACCAGGAATTCATGGGTGTCATCGCCGCCAATCGGGCCGGAATCGGCCCGCATCGGGATCGCCGTCAGGCCCATCCGTTCGTAGGTGCGCAGGTAGGACAGCATGTGCCGGTTGTAGGCATGCAGAGCGGCGTCCTTGTCGATATCGAAGGTGTAGCCGTCCTTCATCAGGAACTCGCGCCCTCGCATCACGCCAAACCGGGGGCGTATCTCGTCGCGGAATTTCCACTGGATGTGATAGAGCGTCAGCGGCAAGTCGCGGTAGCTGGCGACATGGGCGCGGAAGACGTCGGTGATCATCTCCTCGTTGGTCGGCCCGTACAGAAGGTCCCGCTTGTGCCGGTCGCGGATACGCAGCATCTCGGCACCGTAATCGTCGTAGCGGCCCGATTCGCGCCACAGGTCGGCCGGCTGCAGCGTCGGCATGAGCATGGGAATATGGCCCACCCGCTGCTGCTCCTCGTGCACCACCTGCTCGATCCGGCGCAGCACGCGAAAGCCCAGCGGCAGCCACGAATAGATGCCCGCGGCCTGCTGGCGGATCATGCCCGCCCGCAGCATCAGCCGGTGAGATGCGATCTGCGCCTCGGCGGGCGTCTCCTTGAGCACGGGCAGGAAATAGCGGGACAGGCGCATCGTTCACCCCCTTGGCGGCATTGCGCCCCGGGCTTAGGCGAGAGCGCGCCCGGGGGCAAGCGGGTGTGTGGGCGGCATGAAGGGCCGCGCAAGGCAGCGCTGCAGCACGATCACAACGCGCTTCTCCGCCCCAAGGCGCTGACCCCTACGCCGCCACCCTCACCCGGCCCCGGGCGCCGAGGGCCTTGGCGAAGGCTTCGAAGCGGGCCAGCACCACCTCGCCGAAGAGGTCCTGGCTGTGCGTGTCGAGGATCAGCTCCAGCTCGCCGATCTTGGGCCGATAGCGCAGGCGGCCCATCATCTCGGGCGTGGAGGCCGAGAGCATCGCGCCAAAGCGCATGGCCTTGCCCACCGTCTCGGCCAGGCCCAGCTCGCGCGGGGTCAGCAGGGCCGCCACCGGCTCGAAACTGCGGGGGCGGGCGTTCTTGTAGCGGTGCAGCAGCGCGATCCCGAGGAACACCCGCCCCCGGTGATCCAGCCCGCCAAGATTGGCCCGGGTCGCGTTGTCAAAGCAGACCTGGGCGCGATAGTCGGGATGCGCCCGCCAGGTCACGTCATGCAGCAGGCAGGCCGCCCGGATCAGGCGCAGCCGCTCGGCGCTCTGGCCCTTGAAGACGGGCAGCAGGAATTCGTGCAGCCGCTCCCCAAAGCCGGGCAGGCGGGCCTGTGCGGCCTCCATCTGGCGGCAGGCCTCGATCAGCGGATCGCGCCGGCGCATCTCGGGGGGCATCTGTTCGTAGAGCAGACCCTCGCGGATGCCATAGCCCGACATCGCCACGCGCTTGGGCTTGAACACCCGCAACACCTCGCGCAGCACCAGTGCGGCCACCGGGACCAGCCGCAGCCGCTCCGCCGAGGCGCCCGACAGCGCCTGCAACTCGGGCAGAGATCTGCCACGCAGCCACGAGATCGTCTCGGCCAGCCCCTTGGGTGTCAGCTCGTATTCGTGCAGCACGGTC
>JAFIEC010000005.1 GCA_020832725.1 Paracoccaceae bacterium
GGGAGATCGCCGCCGACACCGGCATGCCGCCCGATGAGCTGGGCGGCACGGCCCTGGTCTGCCTTGGCGTCGGCTACCGCGCCGAGGCACCGGGAACGGTGCTTGGCGCGGCGCTGGTGCTGGTTGGCCTCGATACGCCCGTCTATGGCGAGGTGGTTGGCCATCATCTCGCCCTCGGGCTGGGCGTTCCGACCGAACCTGTGCTGGCATCGCAATGGTATGACAGCGCGCTCGATGCGCTGGAGGCAGGGGCGGATCCCGCCTTTCTGCCGATGATGGCCACGCGCCCCGCCTTGCTGCGCGCCCAGACGGGTCGGCTTGACAATGGGCCTTCCAAGGCTGCGGGCGGCTCTGGCGATGGCGGCAAGCTGCCGTCCTTCGGCATCACGAAGTAGGCCTGTGACGGGCCGCCGCGTGCCAGTAGCCGGGGCGCGGCGACTGCGTCGGAAGAGCGGCCTTTTTCCTCTTCACATCGCCGGGGCGAGAAGCTATCACGCCGCCACCTTGCCTGACATGCGGTCGTGGCGGAATTGGTAGACGCGCAGCGTTGAGGTCGCTGTTCCTTAACCGGAGTGGAAGTTCGAGTCTTCTCGACCGCACCAAATCTTTCGAAATTTCAAATATAATTTAACTAGTTACATTGTTTGAGTTATCCGGGATCCCCCAAGATATCCCCCAAGATGAGTTCGCCTGCGCCTCCTGTGTACGTCGCTGGACCAGAGCGGGTAGCCCAGCGGTTTCATCTCGGCTTTTCGGCACTTCCCGGTCAGCCGATTCGGCCATTGTACGAATTCGGATACCTACGATCAGTTTCGCTGATTGCAGCTTCCCTCTTGATCCCCAACGCGTACGCATGTGCCCTTGCGACCGCACCTCGTCACTACAGCCCCCTATGACTGGCGCCAGTCTGCCGCGGACCCAGACTCACAGGGCAATCGCTTTCGGTTTAACTCATTGATATATTATCAAGAAGCTGACGTAAGAAGTTATCGTCCCACCCCACGCGTTTGAGTTTGATGGACAGGGATGTCTTTGAGGGATCGCGTCGAACCACGTCGAGTGCGCGGCGGCGCAGCACGGCAATGTTGGCTGGGGCGTTATCACTCCGGTTGCGTGCAGCATCCTCACGGAAGGACACGTCGAGATGCCAGTGGAGCGCATTTTCGATGGCCCAATGATCCCGGACCGTGGTGAGCAGCGTCTCCGGCGTGGGCATCCAGGACAGCGCGAAGAAGCGCGTCTCGGATGAGAACGGCGGTGCAAAATTAGGCCATGGTAGCGGCGGGATAAGGTTGCAAATGGGTCAGGTCTCAGTGACAATTTTGGCAGTTGCCGGGTCAGTTCTCAGTGACAATCAACACACTGATGCTATGCCTTGCCCCAGTCCGTCGGCACGATGCCGCCGATCCGTTCGGTTACGTCAGACGCGGCGCGGCGCATCAGAGGGCCGATTTCGCCCACCCGATCGGCACCCAGCCGCACCGTCGGGCCCGAGATCGAGATACCGGCCACAACCTCGCCATGCAGGTTGAAGATGGCCGAGGCCACGCAGCGCATCCCTTCATGGCGCTCCTCGTCGTCCAGCGCCCATCCGCGGGCGCGGATGCGTTCGAGGTCGGCGAACAGATCAGCCGGCGCGGTAAGCGTGTGCGGGGTGAAGCCCGGCAGTCCGGTGCGTTGCAGCAGCTTCTCGACCCTGTCGCACGGCATTGCCGCCATCAGCGCCTTGCCGATGCCCGAGGAATGCATCGGCGCCCGCACGCCCGCGGCAAAGAAGGCCCGGATCGGCTGCGTGCTTTCCATCTGGCCCACAAAGACCACCTCGCCGCCGTCGGCGATCCCCAGATTGGCTGTCTCGCCCGTTTGCGCAACCAGCGCGCGCATCTTGTCGCGGGCGGCGTCGGTCACGCTGATGCGGCGCAGGAAGGACGCGCCGACGCGGAACACCTCGATCCCGACGGCCCATTCGGCCGTCGTCTCGTCAAATTCGACGAAGCGCCCGGCCTGGAGCGTCATCAGCAGCCGATGCGCCGAGGAGGGCGGCATCCCGGTGCGCAGGGCCAGATCCGAGAGGGTGGCCTTGTCGGTCCGGGCGAGCGAGGTGAGCAGCGCAAGCGCCCGCTCCAGCGTCTGGACAGAGCCACCCTCCCGCTCGGATGCGGGGCCGCGCGGGCGGCCGCGGGGTTTTCGGGCGGGTGCGTCCATGGCGGCCTCCGGTTCGGTGATGCGACCATATAGCTACGGAATTAATTTTCAAGGATATGGATTATCCGGACATGAAAAATTTCTTTGTCTTTTATATCAAACATTAAGGTGTTTTCCTTAATTAATGGAATATTTTTTCAGTAAAATTGCATCACACCCCGAATCATGTCACCTTCTGCCCACTGATCGAGGAGGGAGGCTTCGATGCGCGGACAGAATCCGGTCTTCATTCCGGGGCCGACCAACATACCCGACAGCATCCGCCAGGCGATGGCGGTGCAGACTATCGACCATCGCGGCCCCGCCTTTGCCGGGATGATCGGCCCGCTCTTCGACGACCTGCGGCGCATCTTCGACAGCCGCGATGCCGCGATCGTCACCTTTCCTGCCAGCGGAACCGGCGGCTGGGAGGCGGCGATCACCAACACCCTGTCGCCCGGCGACCGGGTGCTTGCAACGCGGCACGGCATGTTTTCCCGCCGCTGGATCGACCTCTGCCGGCGCCACGGCCTCGACGTCGAGGTGATCGACCTGCCCTGGGGCGAGGGCGCCTGCCCGGAGCGGATCGAGGCCGCCCTTGCCGCCGACCGGTCGCAGACGATCCGCGCAGTGCTGGTCACCCATAACGAAACCGCCACCGGCGTGCGCAGCGATGTCGCCGCCATCCGCCGGGCGATGGACGCCGCCGGGCACCCGGCGCTGCTCATGGTCGATGGGGTCAGTTCCATCGCCTCGATGGAGTTCCGGATGGACGAGTGGGGTGTGGACCTCGCCGTCACGGGCTCCCAGAAGGGGTTCATGCTGGCCACCGGCATGGCCATCGTCGCGGTCAGCCCCCGGGCGAAGGCGGCGATGGCGGGGGCGGGGCTCTCCCGCGCCTATCTCGACATGCGCGAGATGATCGCCGCCACTGCGCAGGGCGGCTATCCCTACACGCCCCCCTGGCAGCTTTTCGCCGGGCTGCGGGCCTCGGTCTCGCTGCTGCTGGAGGAGGGAATGGAGGCGGTGTTTGCCCGCCATGCCCGCATAGCGGAGGGCGTGCGCGCGGCGGTTCGCGCCTGGGGCCTGCCGCTCTGCGCCGCACGGCCGGAGCTGTTCTCAGACAGCGTCAGCGCCATCGTCGTGCCGCAGGGCTTTGACAGTGCGCGGCTGACCGATCACGCCTTCGCCACCTATGACGTGTCCTTCGGTGCGGGCCTGGGCGAGGTGGCGGGCCGGGTCTTCCGTATCGGCCATCTGGGGGCGATGACCGATGTCATGGCGCTGTCGGGCATCGCCACGGCTGAGATGGCCATGGCCGATCTCGGCTATCCGGTCACGCTGGGCAGCGGGGTCGCCGCCGCCCAGGCCCATTTCCGTGCCACCGCCGCCCCGATTCGCGCGAAAGCCGCCTGAAGGAGCATCCGCATGTCACCCGACACCGCCCGCCCCGCCGAGACCAAGCCTGCCGATCTGCCGGTCTATGCCGATGTGCTTGCCGCACATGAACGCATCCGGCCGCATATCCATCGCACCCCCATCCTGACCTCCGAGACATTCGACCGGATGACCGGTGCGCAGCTCTTCTTCAAGTGCGAGAACTTCCAGAAGGCCGGCGCCTTCAAGGCGCGCGGGGCCTCCAATGCCGTCTTCAGCCTGACCGACGAACAAGCCGCGCGGGGCGTGGCCACGCACAGTTCGGGCAATCACGGCCTGTCGCTTTCCTATGCCGCCGGGCGGCGCGGCATCCCCTGCCAGGTGATCATGCCCCGCACCGCCCCCGAGCCGAAGAAGGCCGCCGTGCGCGGCTATGGCGGAACGGTGGTCGAATGCGAGCCCTCCACCTCCTCGCGGGAGGCTGTCTTTGCCGAGGTCGTCGCCCGGACGGGGGCGGAATTCGTTCATCCCTACAACGATCCCCGGGTCATCGCCGGGCAGGCCACCTGCTCCAAGGAGATGTTCGAGGATCTGGGCGATCTCGACGCCATCATCGCGCCCATCGGGGGCGGCGGCATGGTCTCGGGCACCTGCCTGAGCATGTCTGCCCTCTCGCCCCGCACACAGGTCTATGCCGCCGAGCCGACCGCGGCAGACGATGCCTATCAGTCGTTCAGGCGCGGCGAGATCGTCGCCTATGACGCGCCCGCGACCATCGCCGACGGCCTGAAGGTGCCGCTCAAGGAGCGCACCTGGCACTTTGTCCGCACCCATGTGGAGGACGTGCTGCTGGCCGACGAGGAGGAGATCATCGCCGCCATGCGCCTGACATGGGAGCGCATGAAGATCGTGATGGAGCCTTCCTGCGCCGTTCCGCTGGCCGCGATCCTGCGCAATCCCCGGCTTTTCGCCGGCAAGCGTGTCGGCGTTGTCATCACCGGCGGCAATGTCGATCTCGACAGGCTGCCCTGGCTCACGCCCTGAAACCCGCCCCGAACGGAGAGACACGCCATGAATGCCCCCGCGCGCCCCGAAACCCTCGAAGTCGGCTATGACATCCCTGCCCTGCCCGGCATGGAAGAGGCCGAGATCCAGACCCCCTGCCTGATCCTCGACCTCGATGCGCTGGAGCGCAACATCCGCAAGATGGGCGACTACGCCAGGGCCCACGGGATGCGTCACCGGGTGCATGGCAAGATGCACAAGTCGGTGGATGTGGCGAAACTCCAGATGGAGCTGGGCGGCGCCTGCGGCGTCTGCTGCCAGAAGGTCTCCGAGGCCGAGGTCTTCGCCCGGGGCGGGATCACCGATGTGCTGGTCTCCAACCAGGTGCGCGACCCGGCCAAGATCGACCGGCTGGCACGGCTGCCGAAACTCGGCGCCCGGGCCATCGTCTGCGTCGATGACGTGGCCAATGTCGCAGACCTTTCGGCGGCGGCGGAGCGGCACGGCACCACGGTCGAATGCCTGGTGGAAATCGATTGCGGCGCCGGGCGCTGCGGGGTGACCACGACCCCCGAAGTGCTGGAGATCGCCCGCGCCATCGACGCCGCGCCCGGCCTGAAATTCGCGGGCCTTCAGGCCTATCAGGGCGCGATGCAGCACCTCGATAGCTACCAGGACCGCAAGGCCAAGATAGATATCGCCGTCGCCATGGTGAAGGATGCCGTCGATGCCCTGAAGGCCGAGGGGCTGGAATGCGACATCGTCAGCGGCGGCGGCACCGGCAGCTATTATTTCGAAAGCACCTCCGGCGTTTACAACGAGCTTCAGTGCGGCTCCTACGCCTTCATGGATGCCGATTACGGCCGCATCCTCGACAAGGAAGGCCGCCGCATCGACCAGGGCGAATGGGAAAACGCGCTCTTCATCCTGACCAGCGTGATGAGCCATGCCAAAGCCGACAAGGCCATCGTCGATGCCGGGCTGAAGGCGCAGTCGGTCGACTCGGGCCTGCCGGTGGTCTTTGGCCGGACCGACGTGACCTATGTGAAATGCAGCGACGAACATGGCGTCGTGGCCGATCCCGACGGCGTGCTGAAGGTCAACGACAAGCTGCGCATCGTACCCGGTCACTGCGACCCGACCTGCAATGTGCATGACTGGTATGTGGGTGTGCGCGGCGGCAAGGTCGAGGTGGTCTGGCCCGTCTCGGCCCGCGGCAAGGCCTATTGAGGAAGGGCCCGGAGATGAGCGCGCATGTGATCGAGATCGTCCCCGAGGCGGTCTGCCCCGAGGTGCTGAGCCGCGCCGATGCCTTTGCCGCAGTAAAGGCGGTCTTTGCCGCCATGGCCACGGGGGATGCGCGCAATTTCCCGGTGGTGCGCGAGGCGCTGGCGGCAGGCGGGCCGCTTTACGGCTTCAAGTCGGGCCATGACCTGGCTGGCGGTGTGCTTGGGGTCAAGGCCGGGGGCTACTGGCCGGAAAACTTGGCCAGGGGCCTGACCAACCACCAGTCGGTGGTGGCGCTGTTCGACCCTGAGACGGGGCAGCTCTCGGCGCTGGTGGGCGGGAACTATCTGACCGCGGTACGCACGGCGGCGGCCAGCGCCGTCTCGATCCGCCATCTGGCGCGCGCGGATGCGCGGGTGTTGGGCATGGTCGGGGCGGGGCATCAATCCGCCTTTCAACTGCGCGCAGCGGCCGAGGTGCATCGCTTCGAGCGCGTACTCGCCTGGAACCCGCACCCCGAAATGTTGCCGAAACTCGCCGCCGTTGCCGCCGAGATCGGCCTGCCCTTCGCGGCGGTGGAGCGCGAGCAGCTCTGCGCCGAGGCAGATGTGATCATCACCATCACCTCGGCCTTCGAGCCATTGCTTCTGGCCGACTGGATCCGCCCCGGCACGCATCTGGCCTGCATGGGCACCGACACGCGCGGAAAGCAGGAAGTGGACGCGGCCCTTCTGGCCCGCGCGCAGGTCTTAACCGATGAGGTCGCGCAATCGGTCAGTATTGGCGAAGCCCAGCATGCCATGGGCCGGGGGCTGATCACGGCCGCGGACGTCACCGCGATCGGCGCCGTCATCACCGGCGCGCATCCGGGCCGGCGTGATTCAGAGGCGATCACGCTCTTCGACGGGACGGGGGTGGCGCTACAGGATCTCGCGGCGGCCGCAATGGCCCTGCGGCGTGCGCGGGAGGGCGGACTGGCCAGCAAAGCCACGCTCTGACACGCGGGACATAGTCGCCGCGCCAGTTCCTTGCGTCGGAATCTCTGGGAGGGGATCGAATGGACATGCCGGAACCGAGCGCGCGCCTGATGGCGCGCAAGGATCGTATCGTGGCCGGGCTGCGCACGATCCTGCCCGCCGATGCGGTGATCGATGATCCGATCGAGACGCGCGCCTATGAGTGCGACGCGCTGACCGCCTATCGTTGCCCGCCGCTGGCCGTGATCCTGCCGCGCTCCACCGACGAGGTGGCCGCTGCGCTGCGCTTCCTGCATGACGAGGGGGTGCCGGTGGTCCCTCGCGGGTCCGGCACGTCTCTGGCTGGCGGAGCGTTGCCGGTTGCCGACGGCGTGGTGCTGTCGGTCGCCCGGTTGAACCAGGTGCTGGAAATTGACCTGCCGAACCGCCTGGTGCGCGTTCAGTCGGGCGTGACGAACCTGTCCGTCACGGGCGCGGTCGAGGGTGAGGGGTTCTTTTACGCCCCGGACCCGTCTTCGCAGCTGGCCTGTGCGATTGCCGGCAATGTTGCCATGAACTCAGGAGGGGCGCATTGCCTGAAATACGGGGTGACCACCAACAACCTAATGGGTGTCACGCTGGTAACGATGTCGGGCCAGGTGATCACGCTGGGCGGTCCTGCGCTTGATGCACCGGGGCTGGACCTGCTGGGGGTCGTCTGCGGCTCGGAAGGGATGCTCGGCGTCGTCACCGAGGCCACGCTGCGCGTGCTTGCCAGGCCCGAGGGCGCGCGGCCGATCCTGTTCGGTTTTGAAAGCTCCGAGGTCGCCGGCGCCTGCGTGGCCGACATCATCCGCGAGGGCGTGATCCCCGTGGCGCTGGAGTTCATGGACGGCCCCGCGATCCGCGCCTGCGAGGCCTTCGCCAGGGCCGGCTATCCGCTGAACGCCACCGCCCTGCTGATCGTCGAGGTCGAAGGCTCGGCGGCCGAGATCGACGATCAATTGGCCCGGATCAAGGCGATTGCCGCCCGGCACAACCCGATCGCACAGCGCGAAAGCGCCTCGGAGGCCGAGAGCAAGGCGATCTGGCTGGGCCGGAAGTCCGCGTTCGGCGCGATGGGGCAGATCGCCGACTACATCTGCCTTGACGGCACCATCCCCATCGGCGCCCTGCCCGAAGTGCTGCGCCGGATCGGCGAGATGTCGGCGCGCTACGGTCTGGATGTCGCCAACATCTTCCACGCGGGCGACGGCAACATGCACCCGCTGATCCTGTTCGACGCCAATGCGCCGGGCTCCCTGGAAAAGGTCGAGGCCTTCGGGGCCGAGATCCTGACGCTGTGCGTCGAAGTGGGCGGCTGCCTGTCGGGCGAGCATGGCGTCGGCGTGGAAAAGCGCGATCTGATGGGGGTGCAGTTCACGCCTGCCGACATGGCCGCGCAGATGGCGGTGAAGGACGTCTTCGACCCGGCCTGGCTGCTCAATCCCGGCAAGGTCTTTCCGCTGGACGCAGTGGCCGCGCACCGGAGGGCCGCCGCATGAGCCTGCCGCGCCTTCGCCCCGCCACAGAGGCCGAGTTGGCCGAGATCGTTGCCACCGCCGCCGCGCGCGGCCAGAGGTTGTGCATCGCCGGCGGCGGCACGCGCGCCGGGCTGGGTAGCCCGGTCACTGCCGATGCAGTGCTGGAGACCGGCGCGCTGAACGGCATCAAGCTCTACGAGCCAGCAGCGCTGACGCTGGTGGCCGGGGCAGGGACGCGGCTGTCGGAGATTGCGCAGACCCTGGCCGCCGAGGGACAACGTCTGCCGTTCGAACCGATGGATCATCGCAGCCTTTATGGCACCGAGGGCGAACCGACCCTGGGCGGCATGGTCGCCACCAACGCCTCCGGCCCGCGGCGCATCCAGGCGGGCGCCTGCCGCGACAGCCTGATCGGCCTGCGCTTCGTGGACGGGCGTGGCCGGGTCATCGCCAATGGCGGGCGGGTGATGAAGAACGTCACCGGCTACGATCTGGTAAAGCTGATGGCCGGAAGTCACGGAACGCTTGGCGTGCTGACCGAAGTGGCCTTCAAGCTGCTGCCGCTGCCCGAAACCACGGTGACACTGATCCTGCACGGGCTGAACGAAGTTGCGGGCGTTGCGGCCCTGACGGCCGCACTTGGCTCGCCCTACGATGTTTCCGGCGCCGCCTATGCCGGCGCTCGGACGCTTGTCCGCATCGAGGGCTTTGCCGCTTCGGTCGCGCATCGCGCAAGTGCCCTTGCAGCGTTACTGCGCCCGCATGCTGCGGCCGAGGTGCTGAATGACACATCCGAGGCGGCGGAAATCTGGTCCGCCATCGCCGACCTGCGGTCGCTGGCGGCACGGCCCGGGCCAATCTGGCGCGTGTCGCTGCGGCCGAGCGATGGGCCGCGCTTCCTGTCGGCGCTGCGCCGCCACGGGGTTGAGGTTACAGAGGCCGTTCTGGACTGGGGCGGCGGCTTGGTCTCGCTTCGCGTGTCGGCCGGGAGCGAGGCTGATGGCGCCGCGATCCGGACCGAAGCCACCGCAATGAGCGGCCATGCGACATTGCTCCGCGCGCCCGACGATCTGCGCGCGCAGCTTGGTGCCTTCCATCCCGAACCTGCGCCGGTCGCGGCCCTGTCCGCGGGGTTGCGCGCGCGCTTCGATCCCTGCGGCGTGTTCAACCCAGGCCGAATGGCCCCCGCCCGGCTGACCGTCCCTATCACCGCGGAGGTATGAACCGATGCAGACGACTTTCAGCGACGAACAACTGGCGGTGCCCGCGCTGCAGCGGTCGAACGAGATCCTGCGCACCTGCGTCCATTGCGGTTTCTGCAACGCTACCTGCCCAACCTATCAGGTTCTGGGCGACGAGCTCGACGGCCCGCGTGGGCGCATCTACCTGATCAAGGACATGCTCGAGAACGGGCGCCCGGCGGATGAGAAGACCGTCAAGCATATCGACCGCTGCCTGTCCTGCCTGGCCTGCATGTCCACCTGCCCGTCGGGCGTGCATTACATGCACCTGGTCGATCATGCGCGCGAATATATCGAACAGACCTATCGCCGACCGTTGCCCGACCGGGTGCTGCGCTGGGTTCTGGCGAAGGTGCTGCCCTATCCGACGCGGTTTCGCCTGGCGATTCTAGGCGCCTGGATGGCGCGGCCCTTTGCCCGTCTCCTGCCCCGGCGTCTGCGAGCGATGGTGGAATTCGCCCCGCGCCATCTGCCGGCGCCGTCCCGCATGGACGAGCCGCAGGTCTTTCCGGCGCAAGGGCCGCGGCGCGCCCGCATGGCCCTGATGACGGGTTGCGCCCAGCGCGCGCTGAACACCGACATCAACGCGGCAACGATCCGCCTGCTGACCCGCCACGGGGTCGAGGTGGTGGTGGCGCGCGGCGCGGGCTGCTGCGGGGCGCTGACCCATCACATGGGCAAGACCGCCGAAAGCCATGCCACCGCGGCGCGCAACATCGCCGCATGGGTGGCCGAGATGGACGGCGACGGCCTTGATGCCATCGTCATCAACACCTCCGGCTGCGGCACAACGGTCAAGGATTACGGGCACATGTTCCGCAACACCCGGCATGCCGAAGCGGCCGACCGCGTGGCCGCCATCGCGCGCGACATCTCCGAGGCGATGGTCGATTTGGGGCTGGACGCCCCCGCCCCGGACAGGTCGGCGCTGCGGGTGGCCTATCACGCCGCCTGCTCGTTGCAGCATGGTCAGCAGATCAAGACGCATCCCAAGACCCTGCTCAAGGCCGCCGGCTTCAGGGTTGTCGAACCGGCCGAGAGCCATCTGTGCTGTGGCTCGGCCGGGACCTACAACCTGATGCAGCCCGAGATTTCGGCGCAGCTCAAGGCGCGCAAGGTCGACCGACTCGAGGCCACGCGGCCGCAGGTCATCGCAGCCGGGAACATCGGCTGCATGATGCAGATCGGCTCAGGCACGGGCATCCCGGTAGTGCATACGGTCGAACTTCTCGATTGGGCCACGGGTGGGCCGAAGCCACCTGCGCTGTCTGTCGTTGACGAAGCGACATGATGCGAGCCCTGCGCGGTCGTGTCTTCCGCCTCCGGAATCGCAAACGCGATGCCGGCATCACGGATGCGGCGCTTGGCACTCAACAGCCGCTGACCCATCGAGGTGGGCGCGACCAGCACATGAGCGACCGTGTCCGGGGTCATTATCGTGGAACTGCTGTAGTGGGCAAGCTGCGGACAAGTGCCCAGGTGACAAGCTTGCGCCTTGCGACCTCGTAAAGCCGGGCATCGGTGGGATGCGCGATATTCTTTTCCATCACGGTG
>JAFIEC010000014.1 GCA_020832725.1 Paracoccaceae bacterium
GTGTGGGTGGTCACCCCGGCGTTGTAGCCCCAGACCTCGTGCAGCAGCACATCGCGCGGCACCACCTTGGATGCGGCGCGGTAGAGATACTTGAGGATGTTGGTTTCCTTCTCGGTCAGGCGGATCTTCTTCTTCTCGTCCTCGCTCAGCAGCAGCTTCATCGAGGGGCGAAAGCTGTAGGGCCCGATCTGGAAGACCGCATCCTCGGATTGCTGGTGCTGGCGCAGCTGGGCGCGGATGCGGGCCAGCAGGACCGGAAACTTGAAGGGCTTGGTCACGTAATCGTTCGCCCCAGAATCAAGGCCGAGGATCGTGTCGCTGTCGGAATCGTGGCCGGTCAGCATCATCACCGGGCATTTCACCCCCTGTTTGCGCATCAGCCGGCACAGTTCGCGACCGTCCATGTCGGGCAGGCCGACATCGAGGATGACGAGGTCGTAGAGCTGTTCCCTTGCGCGCGTCAGGCCGGCGGCCCCGGTCTCGGCCTCGAACACGTCGAATTCCTCGGTCATCACCAGCTGCTCGGCCAGGGCCTCGCGCAGGTCGTCGTCGTCGTCCACCAGCAGGATTTTGCGCAGGGTGCTCATGTTGTCCTCCACTTGCCGCAATGGGCCAGACCTGCGCATGCGGGTCACGATGCGCAACGCGTCCGGCCCGTCCCTCACGGGCATGTGTCGCCATGGTGCGCTATGTTTCAATTCCCCGGGGCGCAGGCTAGGAAGCGGGGCGCATTGTTGCAGGAGATCCCATGGCGCTGGGCCTGACCATAGAGGAAGCGATCGCCCGTGTCCGGGCCGACCTGCGCATGGGCGCGCCGGTGGTCCTGCATGTGCCGGGGGGCGCGGCGGCGCTGGTGGTGGCGGTGGAGACGCTGGCGCAGGACCGGCTGGACGATCTGCGCGCCATGGGCACACCCGCACTGGCCATCACCGCGCGCCGGGCCGAGACGCTGAAGGCGCGCGCCTATGACGGCGATCTGGCCCGCCTTGCCCTGCCCGAGGGCGCGGGACCGGCCTGGCTGCGCGCCGTGGCCGACCCGGAGGGCGACCTGCGCCGCCCGCTCAAGGGGCCGCTGGTGTCGCTGCGCGAGGGCGGGGCGGGGCTGCACCGCGCGGCGCTGGCACTGTGCAAGCAGGCCCGCATCCTGCCCGCGGCGCTGGTGCTGGAAAGCTCCGAGGCGCTGGCGCGGGGCCGCGAGGCCGGGCTGAGCCTGCTGGACGTCACCCGGGCGGGGGCGCTGCTGGCGGCGGTCTCGCCGCTGCACGAGGTGGTGCGCGCGCGCCTGCCCATCGCCGTGTCGGAGGCGGGACAGCTTCATGTCTTTCGCCCCGAGGATGGCGGAGAGGAGCATTACGCCATCGAGATCGGCCAGCCCGACCGCGCGGCCCCGGTTCTGGTGCGGCTGCATTCGGCCTGTTTCACCGGCGATGTGCTGGGCAGCCTGAAATGCGATTGCGGCCCGCAGCTGCGCGCGGCGCTGGCCCAGATCGGGGCCGAGGGGGCGGGGGTGCTGCTTTATCTCAACCAGGAGGGCCGGGGGATCGGGCTGGCCAACAAGATGCGCGCCTATTCGCTGCAGGATCAGGGCTTTGACACGGTGGAGGCCAACCACCGCCTGGGCTTTGAGGATGACGAGCGCGATTTCCGCATCGCCGCCGCGATCCTGCGCGAGATGCGCTTTCGCGCCGCCCGGCTGATGACCAACAACCCCGCCAAGGTCGCCATGCTGGAGGCCAACGGCATCAGCGTGGCCGAGCGGGTGCCCCTGAAGGTGGGGCGCAGCCGCCACAATGAGGGCTATCTGGCCACCAAGGCCGCGAAAAGCGGGCATCTGCTGTGACTGCGGCACCCTCCCCGCTCGATCTGGTGGTGACGGGGCGCGCGGCGCGGTTCATGGGGCGGGTCTTTCCCTGCACGCTGGGGCGGCGCGGCGTGACCGATGCCAAATGCGAGGGCGATGGCGCGACGCCCCGGGGGGTGCATGGCGTCATCGGGCTTCTGTACCGGCCCGACCGGGTGGCGCGTGGGGCCCTGCCCGGCTGGGCGCGGCCCATGGGGCTGTGGGACATCTGGTCGGACGATCCGCGCGACCCCGATTACAACCTGTATCTGCAGGGCCCCGACCACCCCTTTCGCCACGAGCGCCTGCGCCGGGCCGACCCCCTCTATGATGTGGTGCTGCTGAGCGACTGGAACTGGCCCCGGGCGGTGCGGGGGGCGGGCTCGGCGATCTTCGTGCATGGCTGGCGCGCCCCGGGCCATCCCACCGCCGGCTGCATCGGCCTGCCCCCGCCCGCCCTGCGCTGGATCGCCGGACGCCTGCGCCACCGGTCACGGCTGATTGTGCGGTAGGGGGGAGCAACTGTATGGTGTGTCAAAAGAGGCAGGCATCATTTCATTGCTTACACAGTGTAGATGTTTTGTCCGGTATCTTGGCAAGGTCCTCGCGTCGGCTAAAACGGAATATCAGAAAATTCAAGATCCAGATCGAATAAGAATGAAAGGGTTCGTTCTTCAGTTGCGACCTCAACAGTTACACTCCCCTTTGAACGATAGGAGTCTTTCTTCTCTTCTCCGCTCCATCTGGACCAAAACTGTTTTCTCATCACTACATCGATTTTGCTCAGTCCATTTGCGGTCAGACGTCGATCTGAAGGCGTAATAAATGATTTCTTAGTTCCTACCGAAATTCCCTCGTGCGCGCATTCCTTGCCATTTTGCAGGACTTTCCACCCGCTAGATGTGAGTATTGATACTGCGTCGATTTCTGGGCTCCTTGACTCGGCGAGGTTCTTTAGGGTTATCTGAAGATCGAACTCGCCCGTGTGTCTAAAGTCTAAAATCTCAAGGCTAGGATAACTTGTCGATATCGATAAATCTATTGTTTCCTTTTTTCGTCGCTCTAACTCTTCCTTCATCCACTGCAAACGAGGACGCAGTCCGTCCTTTAGGTCAACAATATTTCCGCCATAAATTATGTGTGCGTGATGCCTTAAATCAAATGGTATGTCCCCCGATTCCTTTGTAATAAGCGCGCACATCTTTTTCTTAGCATGTGCATAGCCCACTTCATAAAATACATTTGGATTCTTACCGCTCATATCGGCTATAATAAAGTCTGCATTCTCAATCTGACGGTATATTCTCTCTAGCATGGTTTCATTGTAAAACTGCTCATCTACTCGCTCGGCGACAATTGAAAGCTCGGAGCAAACTGCCTTGATGCCTAGTTGATATATATCATCAAAGCTCTTGTCGAAGGGCATCAAAACGAACGCGAAAGGCTTTACCTTTGACATGCTTCCCTTTTGGTCCCAATGGTTAAATAATCCGCGAAGTAGGTTACTCGACAGCACCTGAGGCTTCAATCAATTTTTCGCAGATCATGGCGCTGATCGATCAGTGCGGAATTCTAAGTCTTTTCAGGTGTTTGTGCTGAAAAGCGCTGCTTCGATTGCAACGCCGTAATTCGCCTGATATCTGTTGCGGCCCCCTCACACATCCCACCCCAATTCCCGCACCCGGGCGATGATGCGGTCTCCGGCCTCGGGGCGGCCGGCGTTGATGCAGCCCTGCTGCAGGTACCACCACAGATAGCCCGCGTAATCGGGCCGGGCGCTGCGGGCGTCTTCAAAGGCGCGGGTGGCGCCCTTGCGGGGCACGCTCTGCAGGATGTGGTGGAAATCGGCCTCGGCGAACAGCACCGCCTGCTTGCGGTGGAACAGCCCGTGAAAGGCGACCGAGGAATTCTCGGTCACCACATGGTCGCAGCCCGCCAGCAGCGCATGCATGGGCGCCCCCGACAGCCGCAGCCGCCCCGTCTGCACCAGCGCATCGAGAGCGGCCAGATCGTCGGCGTCATATTCCTCGCGCGGGTGGAGCGTGGCGAGCACGGGGCGGTCGGGTTCCTCCTGCAGGGTGCGGGCCAGCATGTCGATGGGGCTTGCGCTCTGCAGGGCGCGGCGTTCGCGCAGGCGGCCCTGCAGCGGGGCAAAGACAAAGCCCGCCCCCTCGGGCGTCACCGCGCCGACATGGCGCTTGTGCCAGTAGGCAAAGAAGCGATCCGCCTCTTCCCGGGGGATCTCTGCCTCCTCGAAGCGGGCGGAGGCCAGGCTCCAGTCGTCGGGGTCGGGACTGTCCTCGATCCGCCAGAACGGATAGAGCCACGCCACCCGCACGCAGAGCGCCCGGTCATGGAGCGGATCGCGCTTGTGAAACAGGCTGTAGCCCTCACGGCCGGCCGAGGCAAAGCGCTCCTCGGGGGTGTCGGGGTGAAAGACCACCCGCCAGCCGCGCTGCACGAAGGCCGCCGTCAGGATCCGGAAGAAGTTGTGCCGCCCGGCCTCGGCGTCCTGCCGCAACCCCTCGTGGAGATAGATGCCAAGGATGCTCATGCCTGCCCCGCTGCGCCACCGGCGGTTGTCTCGCCCCGCCCCCGGGCGCATATAGGGGCGCAAGGCGGAGGGTGAAATGGGCGAAAGCAACGGTTTTCCGGGCTGGCATGGCACAACCATCCTTGCGGTGCGCAAGGGCGGGCGCGTGGTGGTGGCCGGCGACGGGCAGGTCAGCCTGGGCCAGACGGTGATCAAGGGCGGCGCGCGCAAGGTGCGGCGGCTGTCTCCGGGCGGGTTCGATGTGGTGGCGGGCTTTGCCGGCTCCACCGCCGATGCCTTCACCCTGCTGGAGCGGCTGGAGACCAAGCTGGAGGCCGCGCCCGGCAACCTCGCCCGCGCCGCGGTCGATCTGGCCAAGGACTGGCGCACCGACAAGTTCCTGCAAAAGCTCGAGGCGATGCTGATCGTCACCGACGGGCGCGACCTGTATGTCATCACCGGCGCAGGCGATGTGCTCGAGC
>JAFIEC010000015.1 GCA_020832725.1 Paracoccaceae bacterium
GCTCGAGACCCTTCGCCAGCCCATCGAGACGGGCGACGTGGTGGTGGCGCGCGCCAACGCCCATGTGCGCTATCCCTGCCGCTTCCTGCTGGTGGCGGCCGCCAACCCCTGCCGCTGCGGCTATCTGGCCGACCCGGCCCGCGCCTGCGCCCGCGCGCCCGCCTGCGGAGATGAATACCTCGGTCGCATCTCCGGCCCCCTGATGGACCGTTTCGACATGCGCGTCGATGTCCCCGCCGTCAGCCTGTCCGACCTGTCGCTGCCCGCCTCCGGCGAGGCCTCGGCCGAGGTGGCGGCCCGGGTGGCGCGGGCCCGGGAGGTGCAGGCTGCGCGCCTTGCCGGCTGTGGCGATGCGCGGACCAATGCCGATGCCGAAGGGGCCCTTCTCGAACGCATCGCCTGCCCCGATGCCGAAGGGGCCGACTTCCTTCACCGCGCGGCAGAACGTTTCGGGCTGAGCGCGCGCGGCTATCACCGTGTGCTGCGTGTCGCGCGGACCATCGCCGACCTTGACGGATCCGAGACACTCAGGCTGCCACATATCGCCGAGGCCGTCTCCTACCGGATGGGCACGCCCCCCTCTCCTGCGGCTGCGGCCCGGCGGCAGGCCACGACCGCGCAGGGCTAGCCGTGCCGCGGTAACGGGTCTGCATCCCCGTCAAGCGCCCCGCAGAGATGGGCGGCAAGATGGTCGAGCGCGGCATCCGCCTCCGGCAAAAGGCCCTGGAAGATCGGCCAGACATGCGGCACGCCCGCCACAACGTCGGCCCGGGCCGTCCCCCCGCCCGCGCGCAGCCGCGCCGCCATCTCAACTGACTCGTCGCGCAGGATTTCCTCCTCTCCGACCAGAAGCAGCGCGGGCGGCAGGCCCTGATGACGCCCAAAGAGCGGTGAGGCCCTTGGATCGCACGGGTCATGACCGGCCAGATACCATTCCCGAACCCGCGCCATCTGCGTTGCGGGCAACAGCGCATCGCGGGCCACATTGTCGCGCACACTCGGCAGGCTGCCCGTCATGTCGAGCCAGGGCGACAGCGCATAAACCGCACCCGGGAAAGGCCAGCCCCGGGCCGCGATCTCTCCCAGCAGCGCGAAGGCAAGGCCGCCTCCCGCTGAATCGCCCCCCAGCGCGATCCGGCCCGGAAGATAGCCCAGATCGAGCATCGCCCCATAGGCCGCGCAGGCATCGTCAAGGGCGGCGGGGAAGGGATGCTCGGGTGCCAGCCGATAATCGGGCAGGCAGACCGGCAGGCCGGTGCGCGCCGACAGCGCCGCTCCCATCGCGCGGTGTGTGCGTGCCGATCCCATCACAAAGGCACCACCATGAAGATGCAGGATCGCGCCGCGTGGCCGAACCGGGCCCACGCGCGCCCAGCTTCCGCGCAACAGGCTGCCATCGGGCCGCGAAGCCAGGACCGCCCGCAGATAAAGCGCATGGGGCGGGTCGCGAAACAAAAGTCGGGCCTGCCGCTCAAACGCCGCACGTACTGCCAGCGGATCGCGCGCCCTGGCCAGACGGGGTTTCTCCAGAAGGCGCAGGGCGGTAGAAAGGGCGCGCGCGCGCCATCCCATGCTCAGCCCGCAGCCCGGCGGGCCTCGATCGCCTGCCAGAGAAGCGCGGCCGTGTTGGTTCCGTCAAAGCGCTCGAGTTCCTGGATCCCCGTGGGCGAGGTCACGTTGATCTCGGTGAGCCAGTCGCCGATCACGTCGATCCCGACAAACAGCTGTCCCTTCTCGCGCAGGACAGGTCCGATCGCCGCGCAGATCTCGAGGTCGCGGGGGGTGAGGTCGACCTTCTCGGGTCGCCCGCCCACATGCATGTTGGAGCGTGTCTCGCCCTCGGCCGGAACACGGTTGATCGCCCCCACGGGCTGGCCGTCCACGAGAATCACGCGCTTGTCGCCCTTCGCCACGGCCGGGAGGAATTTCTGAACGATCATCGGTTCACGCGAGATCGAGGTGAACAACTCGTGCAGCGAGGCCAGATTGCGATCAGAGGGATCGAGGCGGAAGACCCCGGCCCCGCCATTGCCGTAAAGGGGCTTCAGGATGATGTCGCCATGCCGGGCGCGAAACGCGCGGATGGTCGCCAGATCCCGCGCGATCGCCGTGGGCGGGGTCAGTTCGGAGAAGCGCAGCACCAGAAGCTTTTCGGGCGAGTTGCGCACCCAGAACGGGTCGTTCACCACAAGCGTCCGCGGATGGATCATCTCGAGCAGGTGGGTCGTGGTGATATAGGCCATGTCGAAAGGCGGGTCCTGGCGCAGCCAGACGACATCCCATTCCGCCAGATCGATCTCGCATTCCTCACCGAACCGAACGTGATCGCCCCGTACCGGCTGCAACGTCACCGGCCAGCCACGCGCCGTCACGCGCCCCTCCTGAAAGGCCAGCCTGTCGGGGGTGTAGTAGAACAGACGGTGCCCCCGGGCCTGCGCCTCGAGGGCAATACGGAAGGTACTGTCGGCCGCGATATCCACGGCCCCGATAGGATCCATCTGAAAGGCGACCTTGAGGCCCATGTGCTTCCTCCGCGCGGGCCTCCTTCTTGAAGCAGGCTGCGGACGGGTGCAACAGGGCCCGACACCCCGATGGCCTCAGAAATCCATCCCTGCGTTCGGAATGATCCGGATCCGGCCTTGCCCGTCCACCAGTGCCAGGTCGATCCTGCAGTCGGTCATCAGGCCATCGGGGCAGGTGCCAAGATATTCCTCGGCCGCGGCGCGCAGGCGCCCCATCTGCCGCGAACCGAGGGCGGCGCAGGCCCGGTCATGATCGGGGCCGCATTTGACCTCGACGAAAAGGATGACCCCCGCCCGTTCCAGGACAAGATCGATCTCACCGGCTGCGCCGCGCCACCGCTCGGCGCGCAGGGTGGCGCCGCGGGCCGCATAATGACGCGCAACCGCCTCCTCGGCCATGCGCCCCGCAACCCATGCCCTGGCCCCGCGCGCCGCCCGCCCGGGGGCGGGAACAGACCTCGGAGCCGGCAGCGCACGCGCCGGCAGCGGCGACGGCAGGCTTGCAGGAGAGGCGCCTTTCCAGACGCGGGCTGGTATCGGTCGCATGTCGTCTCCTCCCTTTTCGGGCAAACCTCTGGAGGCTGGTGGCACAGCCGGATGACGCGGCCCAGGATGCGACGCAGCCGGCCCGAAGACCAAGCCGACCGGTGCCGCGCCCCGTCCGCCCTGGTGCCTAGCCCCGCCCCTGCCGCCCAAGCTCCAGGGCGAGGGCATAAACCTGCCTGCGGGGCAGTCCCAGCCGGGCCGCCACCCCTGCTGAGGCATCCCGCACAGATTCACTCTTGAGCGATTCCACCAACATTTCCCTAATGTCCACCTCCGAGACTTCCTTTGGCGCACCGGCGCCCACCACCAGCACCACCTCGCCTCGGGGCGGTGTCTCGGCGGCCTGTGCCGCCAGGTCGCCCAGCGGTGCCCGGTGCACTTCCTCGAAACGCTTGGTCAACTCGCGGCACAAAGCCGCCGGTCGGTCCGCGCCGAGGATCTCCGCCATCTGCGCCAGGCTATCCGCTGCCCTGCGGGGCGATTCGAAAAAGACCAGCGTCCCGGGCACCACGCGCAATTCCTCGAGCGCGCGACCACGCGCGCCGGCCGCCGAAGGCAGGAAGCCCGCGAAGAAGAAACGGTCGGTGGGCAGGCCGGCCACGGTCAGCGCGGCCAGCAGCGCCGAAGGGCCGGGGCTGGCATGCACGGCGATCCCCTCGGCGATCGCGGCACGGGCCAGATCGAAGCCGGGGTCGGAGACAAGCGGCGTCCCGGCATCCGAGACGCAGGCCACCCGAGCGCCCGAACGCAACGCCGCCAGCAATGTCTCTCGGGCCCCGGCGCCGCTGTGGTCGTGATAGGCAAGAATCTTTCTGCCCCGCGCCGCGATGCCGTGGATGCGCATCAGTTGGCGCAGCGTGCGGGTATCTTCGGCAGCGAGGATGTCGGCCTCGGACAGCGTATCCAGCGCCCGAAGCGTGATGTCCCGCGCAGCCCCGATGGGAGTGGCGACGAAATGCAGCCCCGCAGGCAGCGCACGCCCCTCCTCGGCCCGCCAGACCCCGGCACCTTCGCTTTCCCCGCCTGCCCCGCGTTCCGCGCTCATGGCCGCTCCCCCCGGATGCCTGCGCCCTGCCCGACCCGCACCAGCAGCGACCCGCCCGCTGCGCGTCGTCCTTTGGCTGCTGCGTTGCCATGAGGGGCCCAAGCGCGTAAGTTCCGCCAAGGTCGGACGGAGGGGGCAAGAGTGCAAGCCATGATCGGGCGAATTCGGACATCGGGCACGGGAATGGCCCGTCGCGGCCTCCGGCTGCTTGCCGCACTCGGTCTTGCCGGGACACTGGCCGCCTGTGACATGGCGGCGCCGGGCCCGCTTGTGAACACCCGCGCGCCGGTCACCGTGGGGCTTCTGGTGCCCTATGGCTCGGGCAACGCCAATACCGAGGCCCTCGCCCGCAGCCTCGAGAATGCGGCGCGACTCGCCGTGGCCGAGGTTCAGGGCGCCGAGATCGACCTGCAGGTCTTTCCGACCCAGGGCTCCGCCGAGGGGGCCGCTTCGGCGGCGCGGGCGGCGGCGGATGCGGGGGCACGGATCATTCTGGGCCCGGTCTTTGCCGAGGCTGCCACGGCGGCGGGTGCGGCCGTGGCCGGGCGTGGCATCAGTGTGCTGACTTTTTCCAACAACGCCGCGGTTGCCGGGCGCAATGTCTATGTCATGGGCACGACCTTCGATACCGTGGCCGAGCGGATCGTGGGATATGCCGCCTCCCAGGGGCGTGACCGGATCATGGTGATCCACGCCAGCAACGAGGCAGGCGAGATCGCGCGCGCCGCGGTGGAGCGGGCGGCGGGTGCCTCCGGTGTCGGCGTCGTCGCGCAAGGCACCTACGACTTCTCGCAGCAGGGCGTCGTCGAGGCCCTTCCCACCCTCGCGGGCCTTGCCCGGGACAGCGGGGCCACGGGCCTGATCTTCACGTCGGATGCATCGGGCGCGCTGCCGCTTCTGGCGGAACTCCTGCCCGAGAACCGTGTTGATCCGGCCCAGATAAGGTTCATGGGCCTCGCGCGCTGGGATATTCCGGCGCAGACGCTTGCGCTTCGCGGGCTGCAGGGGGGCTGGTTCGTCCTGCCCGACCCCGCCCTCTATGGCGGTTTCGAAAGCCGCTATCGTGCTGCGCATGGCACGGCACCGCATCCCATTGCCGGACTGGCCTTTGACGGGGTCTCGGCGGTGGGCGCGCTGCTGGCCACGGGCCAGCCGACCGCGCTCAACGCGGCGTCGCTGACCCGTTCGGCGGGTTTTGCCGGCGTGACGGGCATCTTCCGCTTCCGCTCGGACGGCACCGCCCAGCGCGGGCTTGCCGTGGCGGTAATCGAGGACAACCAAGTGAAGGTGATAGACCCTGCCCCGAGAAGTTTTGGCGGCGCCGGCCTCTGAGCGCGTCCGCGCCACGGGCAGCTATCGCAGCGGCGAGCTGATCGCGCCACCGGCCGAGCTGTTCGAGCATGACCGGATCCGTGACCGGATCGACCGTGCCTGCTCCGAAGGCGGCGACGTGCGCAGCCGACGCGCGGCGGTTGTGGCCGTGCTGGCCGAGGCGAACGCGGCCGCACGCGCCCGGATCGCCGAGGCCTTCGAGGCCGCGCCCGCCGACTCGCGGGGGGCCAAGCGGGCCTATGCCTGGCTGACCGATCAGATCGTGGGCGAGGCGCTGCACACCGCCACAACCCATTTCCACGCCGCCCCCAACCCCACCGATGCGCAGCGCCTCGCCGTCATCGCAGTGGGCGGCTATGGCCGCCGGGAGATGGCGCCGTATTCCGACGTGGATCTCCTGTTTCTCACCCCGTGGAAGCTCACCGCCTGGGCCGAGAGCGTCATCGAGACGATGCTCTACATCCTGTGGGACCTGAAGCTGAAGGTGGGCCATGCCTCGCGCACGATCGAGGAATGCCTGCGCATGGCACGGGCCGACTACACGATCCGGACCAGCCTGGTGGAGCATCGCTTTCTGGCGGGTGATGCGGTGCTTGCTCGGCAATTGCGGCGCAAGCTGTGGGACGGATTGTTCAAGTCCACAGGCAGCGACTTCATCGAGGCCAAGCTGTCCGAGCGGGCGGAACGCCACCGCCGTCAGGGCGGGCAGCGCTACATGCTCGAGCCCAATGTGAAGGAGGGCAAGGGCGGCCTGCGCGATCTGCAATCTCTGTTCTGGATGGCAAAATACATCTATCGCGTGGCCACGGCGCGCGAACTGGTCAAGCTGGGCTTCTTCACGGATCAGGAGTTCGAGAAGTTCACCCGGGCCGAGGATTTCCTGTGGGCGGTGCGCTGCCACCTGCACCTGCTGGACGGGCGCGGCAGCGAGCAGCTGACTTTCGACAAGCAGGTCGATCTGGCCAGCCGCATGGGATATGCAGACCATGGCGGGCGCAGGGCGGTCGAGCATTTCATGCAGGATTACTTTCGCCACGCTACGGTGGTCGGAGAGCTGACCCGGATCTTCCTGACCAAGCTGGAAGCGCAGCACGCCAAGCGCGCGCCCGGCATGCTGGGCCGTCTGCGACGCGCCGGAGAGCGGCTGATCAACCCCGTGGCCCCGGGCTATGCGATCGTGCACGGGCGGCTGACCTTCGAGAACGAGGACGCGTTTCTGGCCGATCCGCTCAACCTGCTGCGCATCTTCGAGACCGCATTGTCGAGCCGCTACCTGCTCCACCCCGACGCCATGCGCACCATCGCGGCCAATCTGCACAGGCTGGCCGAGATCCGCGACATGCCCGAGGCCAACGCCATCTTCCTGTCGATGCTGCTGGACCACGGCAACCCCGAGCGCGCCCTGCGCCGGATGAACGAGATCGGTGCGCTCGGGGCCTTCATCCCGGAATTCGGCGAAATCGTCGCCATGATGCAGTTCAACATGTATCACCATTACACGGTGGACGAACACATCATCCAGTGCGTCTCCAACCTCGCCGATATCGAGAGGGGTGATCTGCAGGAGGATCTGCCCGTCGCGACGGGGATCCTGCAGAAGGGGGTGAACCGGCGGGTCCTCTACGTGGCGCTTCTTCTGCACGACATCGGCAAGGGCCGTCCCGAGGACCATTCGACCCTTGGCGCGCGGGTCGCCGAAAGCCTGTGCCCGCGCCTCGGCCTCGGCCCGGACGAAACAGAGACCGTGGTCTGGCTGGTGCGCCACCATCTGCTGATGTCGGATGTCGCCCAGAAGCGCGACCTGTCCGACCCCCGCACCGTGCGCGACTTTGCCCGCATCGTCGGCACCCCTGCGCGGCTGCGGCTGCTGACGGTGCTGACGGTCTGCGACATCCGCGGGGTTGGCCCCGGCGTGTGGAACAACTGGAAGGCGCAGTTGCTGCGCACGCTCCATGGTGCGGCTCACCACGCCCTGACCACCGGGCTGGAGGACATCGGCCGCACCCAGCGGCGCGACGAGGCCCGCGCCGCCCTGCGCGAGGCCCTCCCCGACTGGCCGGAGGCAGAGCTGGAGGCAGAGCTTGCGCGTCACTACGGCCCTTACTGGCAGGGGCTGATCACCGAGACCCATGTCGTCTTTGCACGTCTGCTGCGCGGCCTCGGTCCCGGAGAGGTCCGCATCGACATCACCCCGGAACCCGACCGCGACGCCACGCGGGCCTGTTTCGCACTGGCCGATCACCCGGGTATCTTCTCGCGGCTGGCGGGTGCGCTGGCGCTGGTGGGGGCGAATGTGGTGGACGCGCGCACCTATACCACCTCCGACGGCTTCGCCACGGCGGTCTTCTGGCTTCAGGATGCCGATGGCCACCCCTATGAGGAAGACCGCCTGCCCCGGCTGACCCGGATGATCGACCGCATCCTTGCCGGCGAGGTCCGCGCCCAGGAAGCCCTCAAGGAGCGCGACCGCATCAAGACCCGGGAGCGCAGCTTCGTGGTGCCCACCGAGATCACCTTCGACAACGAGGGTTCGGATATCTACACGATCATCGAGGTGGACACCCGCGACCGGCCCGGCCTGCTGTATGACCTCACCCGCACGCTGACGGCGGCGAATGTCTCCATCGCCTCGGCGGTGATCGCCACCTATGGCGCGCAGGCGGTGGATGTCTTCTACGTCAAGGACATGTTTGGCCTGAAGCTGCATTCCCAGGCCCGCCGCGAGGCGCTGGAGCGGCGCCTGCGCGATGCGATTGCCGCCGGTGCCGAGCGGGCGCGCGGCTGATGGCGCCGATCCGGCTGGTCTCCGGCTTCCTGACGGTCGGATTCTGGACACTGGTCAGCAGGCTTGCAGGCTTCGGGCGTGATATCCTGATCGCGGCCTATCTGGGGGCCGGGCCCCAGGCGCAGGCCTTTCTGGTGGCCTTCGCCCTTCCCAACATGTTCCGGCGTTTCTTTGCCGAGGGCGCCTTCAACATGGCCTTCGTGCCGCTCTTCTCCAAGAAGCTGGAAGCCGGAGAGGATGCCCGAGACTTTGCCGAGGCGGCGCTGGCGGCGCTGGCGGCGGCGCTGGTCGCGCTGACTGTCATCGCCATGGTTCTGATGCCGTGGCTGGTTCTGGCCATGGCGGGGGGGTTTGCCGGGGACGCGCGGCTGGAACTGGCCACGCTGTATGGTCGGATCGCCTTTCCCTACATCCTCTTCATATCGCTTACTGCGCTGCTGTCGGGTGTGCTGAACGCCACGGGGCGGTTCATGGCCGCAGCTGCGGCACCCGTGCTGCTGAATGCGGGCTTCATCGCGGCCCTGCTGGCGGCCGCGCGGGCAGGCTGGGACATGGGGCTGACACTGGCCTGGACTGTGCCGGTGGCGGGTGTCGCGCAGCTGGCGCTGGTCTGGATCGCCGCCGAACGGGCCGGTCTGCGCCTGCGGCTGCGCCGCCCCCGCCTGACGCCTGAAATACGCAGGCTTGCGATCATCGCGCTGCCCGCGGCGCTGGCGGGCGGGGTGGTCCAGGTCAACCTGCTGGTGGGCCGACAGGTGGCCAGCTTCTATGACGGGGCGATCGCGTGGCTGGCCTATGCCGACCGGCTTTATCAGCTGCCGCTGGGCGTGGTCGGCATTGCCATCGGCGTGGTCCTGCTGCCCGCGCTGTCGCGGCATCTGCGAGCGGGCGATGCAGGGGCGGGTCAGGCGGCGCTGAACCAGGCGCTCGTGGTCTCGATGGCGCTGACCGTTCCCGCGGCGGTGGCGCTGGCGGTGATTCCGGGGCCGTTGATCTCTGTCCTGTTCGAGCGCGGGGCCTTTGGCGCCGAGGATGCGCGCGCCACCGCGTTGGCGCTGGCGATCTACGGGCTGGGCCTGCCTGCCTTCGTGCTGCAGAAGGTGCTGCAGCCGGTGTTCTATGCGCGCGAGGATACCAGGAGCCCGCTGCGCTATGCGCTCTGGTCGATGCTGATAAACGCCGTGGCGGCTGTGGGCCTTGCGGTTCTCATCGGCTTCTCGGGCGCGGCCTGGGGTACGACGCTGGCCGCATGGGCGATGGTTTTCATGCTGTGGCGGGGCGCGCGCGGCATCGGGGCGGAGGTGGCGCTTTTCCCCGAGACGCGGCGCGCCTTGCCTCGGATTGCGCTGGCCTCGGCGCTGATGGGCGCAGGCCTGTGGCTGGCGGCCGAAGCCCTTGCCCCTGCCCTTGCGACCTCGGGGCTGCGCTATGGGGCGCTGGCCGCGCTCGTGCTGGGGGGTGCCGCCGTCTACGGGTTGGCGGCGGTGGCGATGGGTGCCGTGCATCCCCGACGGATGTGGGCGGCCATGCGCCGGCCCGGCGCATCCGGCTGAAAGGGCGGGCGGGGCGGCCTTGACCCCCGCGCCGTTGATGCCATAAGCGGCAGGCCCGAGCCAGCAGGAGGACGCCCCGTGACACAGGCCCAGAATGCCCCATCTCCGGCCCGGACGGGCGGCGCTGCGCGCCCCACGGGCTGCCTTGTGCTGGCGGATGGCACGGTCTTCTACGGTCGCGGTTTCGGGGCGACCGGCGTGGCCGACGCCGAGTTGTGCTTCAATACCGCCATGACCGGCTATCAGGAGATCCTGACCGACCCTTCCTATGCCGGGCAGGTCGTGACCTTTACGTTTCCCCATGTCGGCAATGTCGGCACCACCCCCGAGGATGACGAGACCGGCGAGCCCGTCGCCCGGGGCATGGTGGTGAAATGGGACCCGACCGAGCCCTCCAACTGGCGCGCAGCCGACACATTGACCGACTGGCTGACGCGCAAGGGCCGCATCGGGCTGGGCGGGGTCGACACGCGGCGGCTGACCCGCGCGATCCGCCAGCAGGGAGCGCCCCATGTCGCCATCGCCCACGATCCCGCAGGCGCGTTCGATCTTGACGCGCTGCGCGCCCGGGCTCGTGCCTTCCCCGGCCTCGAGGGCCTTGACCTCGCCCGGGAGGTGACGTGCAAGCAATCCTATCGCTGGGACGAGACCCGCTGGGCCTGGCCCGAGGGCTATGGCACCCGCAGCGGCAAGGGCCCGCTGGTCATCGCCATCGATTATGGTGCCAAGCGCAACATCCTGCGCTGCCTCGCCTCGACGGGTTGCGACGTTCTGGTGATGCCGGCCACCGCCACCGCCGAGGAGGTGCTGGCCCATGCGCCCGACGGGCTGTTCCTGTCCAACGGCCCGGGCGACCCGGCCGCGACCGGCACCTATGCCGTGCCGATGATCCGCGAGGTTCTGGAGCGCAGCGCAATGCCGGTCTTTGGCATCTGCCTGGGCCATCATATGCTTGCCCTGGCGCTGGGCGCGCGCACCGTCAAGATGAACCACGGCCATCACGGTTCTAACCAGCCCGTCAAGGATCTGGAGACCGGCAAGGTGGAGATCACCAGCATGAACCACGGCTTTACCGTGGACAGCCAGACCCTGCCCAAGGGCGTGATCGAGACCCATGTCAGCCTGTTCGACGGCTCCAATTGCGGCATCCGCATG
>JAFIEC010000021.1 GCA_020832725.1 Paracoccaceae bacterium
GCCGCTCGAACTCCCCGGTCTGGCGCTCGGATCGTGTCTCTAATAGCCGCATGCTCACTTCGGGCCGGGGGGGCCGGCGTTAACCTTGCGCCGCCCGCGCGGGCGGCATCTCTCAGGCCACCCGGACAGGCGGCAGCAGACTCTCCGCTGCCGGACAAGGGCAGCGAAATGGACAAACGCACCCGCGGGCGAATGCTCGCTGACGGGTGGCGATCCCCGCCGCGCGGGGACCGGACGGGCGGACCTGTCCGGAATAGGGCTCACGTAGCGGCTGGCGGTCCCGGCGTCAAGATCGCGCACCGGGCGGCGTCGCAAGCGGTGCCCATGGCGCGGGGCGGCTCAGAGCCAGTCCTGCCGCCCGGTGCCTACGGCTTCGGCCACGCTGGCAAAGCCGTCGCGCGCGAGGAGCGTGTCGAGCTCCGACAGGATCCGCGGGACCAATGTCAGGCCGCCATAGACAAGGCCCGTGTAAAGCTGCACCGCCGAGGCCCCGGCCCTGATCTTGGCATAGGCGGTCTCGCCGCAGCGCACCCCGCCGACCCCGATCAGGGGGATCGCCCCCTCGGTCACATAGGCAAGCTGTGCGAGCACCCGGGTGGAGCGTTCGAAAAGGGGTGTGCCCGACATGCCGCCCGCCTGTATCGCCTGACGGTCGGTCAGCCCGTCGCGGGCCACGGTGCTGTTGGTGGCGATGATGCCGTCAAGCTGCAGTTCCATGGCAAGTTCCGCGATTTCGCCGAGGTCGGGCAGGGCAATGTCGGGCGACAGCTTCAGAAACAGCGCGGGCTTGCGCGGCAGCTCCTCGCGCCGTTCCATCACCCCCCGGAGCAGGGCGCTCAGGGCCGCCCGCCCCTCCAGATCGCGGAGCCGCTCCGTGTTGGGAGACGAGACGTTGACGGTCACGAAATCCACAAGCGCCCCGCATCGTGCCACCAGTTCCGCATAATCGGCAGCCCTGTCGGGGCTGTCGCGGTTCGCCCCCAGATTGAGGCCTAGCACCCCCTCGGGCCGGGGCCGGCCCAGCCGCTCCGCCACCACCTCGGCACCCTCGTTGTTGAAGCCGAAGCGATTGATGACCGCGCCATCCACCGGCAGCCGGAACAGGCGGGGACGGGGATTGCCCTCCTGGGCGCGGGGCGTGACCGCGCCCGCCTCGACAAAACCGAAGCCCGCGCGCAGCAACGGGCCGATGGCCACCGCGTTCTTGTCATAGCCTGCAGCCAGCCCCAGCGGATTGGGCAGGTCCAGCCCCGCGACCCGCGTGGCCAGCCGCATGCCGCGCACCGGCCCCGTGCGGGGGCCAAGCCCCGTGCGCAGCGCCAGCAGGGAGAGGTCATGCGCCTGTTCCGGATCGAGGCGGTGCAGCACCGGCATGGCAAGCCGCTCGAGTACGCTCATGTGATGCCCTCGGGAAAGACATGCCGCTCATCTTCAAGCGGAAGGGGGCGGTGCCACGCGATATCGGACAGCATCAGGCTGCGGTAGAGATGCGGAAACAGCGCCCCACCGCGCGAGGGCTCCCATCGCAGAGCATCGCCCAGCCTGTCCACGGAAACCGCGGCAAGCATCAGCCCATCCTCGGCCGCGAAATGGCGCCGGGCGGTTTCGACCAGCTGCCCGGCGGTGGAGAAATGAATGAAGCCGTCGGCCAGATCGACCTGCGCGCCCCGTGTCTCGCCCTCCGCGACCAGCGCCGACCATTCTTCGGCCCGGAAAATCTTGTAGATATGCATGGGTTTCGAGTGCCGACCGGAAACGGGGCGGTCAAGCCAAATGTCACGGCTGCGCAAGAATCATGCACGCTGATGCATGGCGCCGACATCAGGTTGGCGGTTGTACCCTCAGTGGCGTACGAAAGCGGGCCTCGCTAGAGTGCCGTCATGTGCGGTCGATTTGCCATCACCCTGCCTGATGATGCCGTGGCCCGGCTGTTCTCGGCCGCGCCCGACAACGATCTGCCGCCCGTGCCTCGCCACAATGTCTGCCCCACCCAGCCGGTGGCGGCGGTGGTCGCGGAGGCAGCGGGGCGGAGGCTGCGGGCCTTGCGATGGGGCTTTGTTCCACGATGGGCGCGCAGCCTTTCGGACGGGCCGCTGCTGATCAACGCGCGCGCCGAGACGCTGGCCGAAAAGCCCGCCTTTGCCGAGGCCGCCCGGACCCGGCGCTGCCTGATCCCGGCAACGGGATTCTACGAATGGACCAAGGACGAATCCGGTGCCCGCCTGCCCTGGTTCGCCCGCCCCTGCGGGGCAGAGGTCGCGGCCTTTGCAGGTATCTGGCAGGTGTGGACGTCTCCCGACGGCGAGAGCCTCGCGACCTGTGCCATCGTCACCACGGCTGCGGGCCCCGACCTTGCCGCGATCCACCACCGTGCCCCGCTGGCGCTGGCCCCGGGCGACTGGGCGCTGTGGCTGGGCGAGGCGGGAAAGGGAGCGGCACGCCTGATGCGGCCCGCGCCCGCCGGTGCGTGGGACGTCTGGCGGGTCGATCCGCGGGTGAACTCGAACCGCGCCGAGGGGCCAGACCTGATGGTGCCACTTGCTGCCGGGCAGGGCGGTGCGCAGGGCGCGCCTTGAACCCGGACGCGGGGAGGCGTATGTTCAGCACGTTGCGGGCGTTGTGTAGTGGTAAGACCTTAGCCTTCCAAGCTAAAGACGCGGGTTCGATTCCCGCCGCCCGCTCCATCCCTTCGCGCGCATCCGGCGCTGTCAGACCCTGCGACAGTGGTTGACATTGTCCCGGCCGACAAGCTGGAGTAGATCGCGCAGACGAAGGGACGGAAAAGACAACCAGCCAATGCCATCCGATAGCAGCCAGACAGGCCCCGAGCGGGCGAAATCCCGCGCGCTGGGCTCCTTGCGGGGGCTTGTGCCGTTTCTGGCGCCCTATCGTCGGCTGATCGTCGCGGCTGCCGCCGCTCTGGTGGCGACGGCGATCGTGGCACTGGCACTTCCGCTTGCGGTGCGGCGGGTCGTCGATGGCTTTGCGGGCAAGTCCGACCCTCTTCTCAACGAGTATTTCGCGGGTGCTGTCGCCATCGCGCTTCTGCTCGCGCTGGGCACGGGGCTTCGATACTACCTCGTCACCCGGCTGGGCGAGCGTGTGGTGGCCGACATCCGCAAGGCACTGTTCGCGCGCGTCATCTCCATGAGCCCCTCCTTTTTCGAACGGATCATGACCGGCGAGGTGCTTTCGCGCCTGACCACGGATACCACGCTGATCCTGTCGGTGATCGGCTCCTCGGTATCGATTGCGCTGCGCAACGTGCTGATCCTGATCGGCGGCATGGCGCTGATGTTCTTCACCTCGCCCAAGCTGTCGGGGCTTGTGCTGCTTCTGGTGCCGGTGGTCATCGTGCCGATCGTCATCCTTGGCCGCCGTCTGCGCCGGCTCAGCCGAGAGAATCAGGATCGAATCGCGGAAAGCTCCGGCAGCGCCTCGGAGCTTCTGCTCTCGGTCCAGGCGGTTCAGGCCTTCACCCATGAAGAGCCCAGCCGGGCGCGGTTCGACACCATCACCGAAGGATCGTTCGACTCGGCTCTCGCGCGGATCGCAACCCGTGCGGTGATGACGGTGATCGTGATCGCGCTTGTCTTTACCGGCATCGTCGGCGTGCTGTGGATCGGGGCGCAGGCGGTGCGCGCGGGCACCATGACCCCGGGAGAGCTGGTGCAGTTCGTCATCTATGCGGTGATGGTGGCGGGCTCTGTCGGAGCGCTCTCCGAGATTTGGGGTGAATTGCAGCGTGCTGCGGGCGCGACGGAACGTCTGGTGGAGCTGCTCCAGGTGACGGATCAGGTGCAGGACCCGCCCCAGCCGGTGGCGCTGCCGCGTCCGGTCCGGGGTGAGGTGCGTCTGGAAAATCTCTCCTTTCGTTATCCGGCCCGGCCGGAAGTGGCCGCACTTGATCATGTCAGCCTGACCGTGCGGCCCGGAGAGACCATTGCCCTTGTGGGGCCCTCGGGGGCGGGCAAGTCGACCATCTTTCAGCTTCTGCTGCGTTTCTATGACCCGCAGGGCGGGCGCATCACCCTCGACGGGATCGATCTGCGGGACATGGCGCGCGGCGACTTCCGCTCGGTGATGGCGCTGGTGCCCCAGGATCCGGTGATCTTTGCCGCCTCCGCGCGCGAGAATATCCGCTTCGGTCGGCCCGATGCCACCGATGCCGAGGTGGAGGCCGCGGCCCGGGCTGCGGCCGCGCATGAATTCCTGACGGCGCTGCCCCAGGGCTATGACACCTATGTGGGCGAGCGGGGGGTGATGCTCTCGGGCGGGCAGAAGCAGCGCGTGGCCATCGCCCGGGCGATCCTGCGCGATGCACCGGTCCTGCTTCTGGACGAGGCCACCTCCGCCCTCGACGCCGAGAGCGAGCGCGCCGTGCAAAGCGCCGTCGAGACGTTGTCCAGGGGCCGCACGACGCTGGTCGTCGCGCATCGGCTGGCCACCGTGAAGAAGGCCGACCGCATCGTGGTGCTGGAGGACGGGCGCATTGTCGCCGAGGGCACTCATGACGCGCTGGTGATGCAGGGCGGCCTCTATGCCCGGCTGGCGCGCCTGCAGTTCACCGACGGCGCCAGCGCCGCGGCCTGAGCCTCGCGCCCCGGAGAGGGCGGGCGGCTTGTGTCCTGCCACATCCATCCCCATCCTGTTGGTGGCCCCTGGCGCCTGCGTCAGCGGAGCCACCAGGACAAAAAGTCGGGGGGAGCCGCATGACCAGAATGTCCAGCTTGGCAGACAAGCACGCGATCGAGAGTGCGATGCCTTGGGATCAGCGTGTCGCCGAAAAGACCCTGCACGCGTTTCTGTCAGCCACCGCGACGTCTTTTCCCGACCGGCCTGCGGTGTCGTTCCAGCTGCTTTCGGGGCCTCGGGACAAGGCGGAGACCTATACCTGGGCCGAGCTTCTGGGCCGGGTGAACCAGACCGCCAACATGTTCCGGGCGCTGGGTGTCGGCGAAAAGGATGTCGTCGCCTATCTGCTGCCGAATGCCAGCGAGACGGTGTTTGCCCTTCTGGGCGGTGCGATCGCCGGGGTCGTCAACCCGATCAACCCGCTGCTGGAGCCCGAGCAGATCGCGTCGATCCTGCGCGAGACAGGCGCGCGGGTGCTGGTGACCCTGCGCGCCTTTCCAAGGACCGACGTGGCCCGGAAGGCCGCCGCCGCCGTGGCGCTTGCACCTGGTGTCGAGACGGTGCTGGAAGTGGACCTGCTGCATTACCTGACGCCGCCCAGGTCGTGGATCGTTCCGTTCATGCGGCCAGGCAGCACGCGGTCCCATTCCGCCCGGGTCCTCGATTTCCGCAGTGAGATGGCCCGCCACCCCGCCGACCGTCTGACGTTTCCCGATGCCCGGGAGGACCGGGTCGCGGCGTGCTTTCACACCGGCGGCACCACGGGCATGCCCAAGGTGGTGCGGCACCGCTATTCGGGCATGATCTACAACGGATGGGTGGC
>JAFIEC010000034.1 GCA_020832725.1 Paracoccaceae bacterium
GGCGGGTATGGTCATCGTTGCCGCCAAGACCGACCCGGAGGCGGGCGCACGCGGCGTCAGCCTTTTTCTGGTGGATGCCGACCTGCCGGGGTTTCGTCGCGGCCGCGTGCTGGAGAAGATCGGCCTGCATTGCCAGGACACGGCGGAGCTGTTCTTCGACGAGGTCGCGCTTCCGGCCGATGCCCTGCTCGGCCCCGAGGGGGGCGGCTTCGGCGTTCTGATGGGCGAGTTGCCGCGGGAACGGCTGGTCATCGCCATCATGGCGGTTGCCGCAGCACGGGGCGTTCTGGAGGAGACGATCGCCTATGTGAAGGAACGCCACGCCTTCGGCCAGCCGCTGTCAAGGTTCCAGAACACCCGCTTTACCCTGGCCGAGGTCTCGGCCGAAATCGCCGCCGGCGAGGCGCTGGTGGAGCGGTGCATGGGCGCGCTGGCCATGGGCCGGCTGAACACGGCGCGTGCCTCGGAGGCCAAGCTCTGGGCCTCCGAGTTGCAGGGCCGCGTCGCCGACCGCTGCCTGCAGCTGGTCGGCGGCTATGGCTACATGGCCGAGTATCCGGTGGCGCGGGCCTTCCTAGATGCCCGGGTGCAGCGCATCTACGGCGGCACATCCGAGATCATGAAGGAGCTGATCGCGCGCGATCTTCTGGGGCGCTGAGATGGCGCGCCCGGTCTCTCCTTCCAAGCACCCCGCAGCGCCCCCTCCTGCGCTTGTCTGGCTGGGGCTGCTGGAGATGTTCGGTCGCCGTTCCCTGCCGCTTGGCCAAGGGCCGCTTGGCCTGCGGCGGCTGGATTTCATCGGTGGCGGCACCCTCTCCGGGCCCGGTCTTCGCGGTGAGGTCACGGGCGGGGCCGACCACCTGCTGTGCCCCGATCCCGATCGGCTGACGCCCGAAAACAGGGTAAGCCTGAGACTCGATTGCGGGGCGGCGGCCGATCTTGTCTATGAGGGGCATCTGGTCGGCCCGGAGACCGTGATCGCGGATATCCTCGCCCGCAGGCCCACGCGCCCCGAGGATTACGCGATCCGCATCTCGGCGCGCATCCGGACCGGCTCGCAGCGCCACGGCTGGTTGAACCGCGCGCTTGTGGTGGGAGAGGGGGCGCTCGGTCCGCTCTCCGACGGGCGGCCCGGTATCGCCTATCGTCTGTGGAGGCTGGGATGACGCCGCCCCGCCTGCGCCCGCTGATGTGGATCGAGGCCCGGATCGAGGCTGATGAGGCGCTCGAAGGCCGCAGACTCCTGCGTTACTGGGGTGGCGACTTTGGGGGGCATGCCGGCCGTGAGGGTCTGACAGGCGCGGTTGTCGGCGGGGCCGATCATGGCAGGTCACGCCGCGACGGGCTGCGGGCCTGCGACGCGCGTCTTGTGCTCGAGGCCGGGGATGGCACCCCGATTGCCCTGCATCTGCAGGGTCTGGGGCCGGCCTTCGGGCCATGGCCGGTTTCCGGCTGGGCCGAAGTTGCGGGCAGTTCCGCGTTGTCGTGGCTCAATGCGCTATGGCTCGTGGGCCACGCGCAGCGCTGCGACGACACCGAGCGCTGGGAGCTGTTCGCCTGCGAGGGGATGGAGGAATGAAGGTTGTCCTGCTGACCGGGGCGGGAAGCGGCGTCGGTGCGCGGGCGGCGCTGGCGCATCTTGCGGCGGGTGATCACGTCTTTGCCACCACCCACCGGCCCGGGCAGGGGGCAGCCCTGAGGGAGACGGCGGGCGATGGCGCGGGGCGGCTGGTCACCTTTGCCCTTGATGTGACCGATCCGCAGGCCGTGGGCGCGGCGATCGCGCGCGTGATCACGGAGGCGGGCCGGATCGATGTTGTCAGCAGCATTGCGGGCATCTCGGCTGTGGGCGCGCTCGAGGATTGCGACGATGCGCTCTATACCCGCCTGTGGGAGGTGAATTGCCTGGGCCCCCTGCGCCTTGCCCGGGCGGCGCTGCCGCATATGCGCGCGGCCGGGGGTGGCAGGCTGGTGTTCATGTCCTCCATGGCGGGTCGGGTCCCCGTGCCGGGTGAAAGCGCCTACGCCGCCTCCAAGCACGCGCTGGAAGGGGCGGTGGAGAGCCTTTCCTTCGAGCTTGCCCGCTGGGGCGTGCGCGTCGGGCTGGTCGAGGCGTCCTATCACCGCACGCCCATCGGTCAGAAGGTGGCCACCCCCGTGCTGCGTCCCGGCTCGGCCTATGCGCCCCTCATGACGCATCTTGCGACGCTCGCCGCCTCCACCATCGCGGCCGCGCCCGATCCCGCGCCGCTGGCAGAGGCGCTTGTTCGGCTGGCCCATGACCCGGACCCTCCGCTGCGCCTCGTCGTCGGGGCACGGGCGCAGGCCCTCGCGGAGGCCCGGGCTGCGGGCTCGGATGCTGACCTCGCGCAGGCGACGGAAGATCGGATGCGGATGCGCTGGTGGCGCGAGGGTGGCGGGCCTCCCTGATCCGGACCTGCGCGGATGACAAGAACATGGTTGACGATCCCCGGCCGATTGATCAGCCACTTGTCCATGGGTGACTGGGGGGCGATGCCATGCGCGGAACCGAACCGACCGGCGAGGCCGGCAGGTGGGATTTCTGGATCGACCGGGGCGGCACCTTTACCGATGTGATCGGACGCGCGCCCGATGGCGGGCTGCATCCGCTGAAGCTGCTGTCGGAAAACCCCGGGGCCTATGCGGATGCAGCGATCGAGGGGATCCGGCAGCTTCTCGGCGGAGCGATCGCGCCGGATCGCATCGGAACGGTGCGCATGGGGACGACGGTTGCCACCAATGCCCTGTTGGAGCGCAAGGGCGACCGGACCGCGCTGCTGATCACCAGGGGTTTTCGCGATGCCCTGCGGATCGGCTATCAGGCCCGGCCCGATATCTTTGCCAAGGAGATCGTGCTGCCCGAACAGCTCTATGCCCATGTGATCGAGGTGCAGGAGCGGCTTCTCCCCGATGGCCGGGTGGAAATGCCCCTGAATCTCGACGCGCTGGATGCCCCGCTGGCCGATCTGCGGGCAAGGGGCGTGGATGCCGTGGCGATCGTTCTGATGCATGCCTGGAAGAACCCCGCGCATGAGGCGCGCCTTGCTGCCCATGTGCGGGCAATTGGCTTTGGCCAGGTCTCGGTCAGCCACGAGGTCAGCCCGCTGATCAAGCTGGTTGGCCGCGGCGATACAACCGTTGTGGATGCCTATCTCTCGCCGATCCTGCGGCGCTATGTGGAACGGGTGGGAGCCCTGCTGGGGGCCACGCCCCCCGGCCACCCCGGCCCGACCCTGCAATTCATGATGTCCTCGGGCGGGCTTACGGCGGCGGAGCTGTTTCAGGGCAAGGATGCCATCCTGTCAGGCCCTGCCGGCGGTGTCGTGGGCATGGCGCTGACCGGGGCGAAGGCCGGATTCGAGCGCGTGATCGGCTTTGACATGGGGGGCACCTCCACCGATGTGGCCCATTTCGCCGGGGAGTACGAGCGCGCCTTCGAGACAGAGGTCGCGGGCGTGCGGATGCGGGCACCGATGATGCGCATCCACACCGTGGCCGCGGGGGGCGGCTCGATCCTGCATGCCGAACCGGGGCGCTTTCGCGTCGGGCCCGATTCCGCGGGGGCGCATCCCGGGCCGGCCTGCTACCGGCTGGGCGGACCATTGACCGTGACCGATGCCAACGTGATGCTGGGCAAGCTGAACCCGGATTTCTTCCCCGCCATTTTCGGCCCCGGGCAGGATCAGCCACTGGATCGCGACACGGTGCGCGAGGGCTTTGCCGCGATCGCCGCGCGCGAGGGAAAGGCACCCGAGGAGGTGGCCGAGGGCTTCCTGCGCATCGCCGTGGAGAACATGGCCAACGCGGTCAAGAAGATCAGCGTGCAGCGCGGATATGACGTGACCCGCTACCTGCTCAACAGTTTTGGCGGCGCGGGTGGGCAGCATGCCTGTCTGGTGGCCGATGCGCTGGGCATGGAGGCCGTGCTGGTCCACCCGCTTTCGGGCCTGCTCTCGGCCTACGGGATCGGCTGCGCCACGGTGTCGGTCAGCCGCCAGAGGGCGCTGATGGAGGAT
>JAFIEC010000038.1 GCA_020832725.1 Paracoccaceae bacterium
GACCGGCTGGAGGGGTTCGTCTCCCGCCACGGCCCGGCCTTCTATCGCCTGCCGGTGAACGACGACACGATCACGCTGCTGCGCGAGGCCACCCCCCTCTCCCTGCCCGCGACGATCGAGACGGGCGCAGGCCCGGTCGTGCTGTTCGACCCGGGCTTTCCCCTGCACTGGCGTGTCGCCGACTGACCGCCCCGCCTTCCAAGGAGACCCCATGCGCCCCCTCGCCCTTGCCACCCCCGAAGAGATGGCCCGCCTGACCGCAGCGGCGCTGCTGGATATCGGCGCGGTCCATTTCAATGCGGCCGAGCCCTTCACCTTTGCCTCGGGCCTGCGCGCGCCCACCTATATCGATTGCCGCAAGCTGATCTCGCATCCCCGAATCCGGGCGATGCTGATGGATTTCATGGTCGCCAGCCTGGTGCGCGAGGCCGGCCCCGAAGCGTTTGACAACATCGCCGGCGGAGAGACTGCGGGCATTCCCTTTGCCGCCCTGGTCGCCGAGCGCCTTGGCCTGCCCATGAGTTATGTGCGCAAGAAGCCCAAGGGCTATGGCCGCAACGCCCGGATCGAGGGCGACATCCACCCGGGCCAGCGTGTCCTGCTGGTCGAGGACCTTGCCACCGACGGCGGCTCCAAACTCTCCTTTGTCGAGGCCCTGCGCGAGGCGGAGGCGAGCTGCGCCCATGTGGCGGTGATCTTCTTCTACGACATCTTCCCGGAAACCCGTGCCACGCTTGCCGGGGCGGGCATCACGCTGCATGCGCTGGCCACATGGTGGGACGTGCTGGCCGAGGCCCGCCGTCGCGAAAGCTTCGATCCCGCCACGCTGGAGGCGGTGGAGGATTTCCTGCGCGCGCCCCGCGACTGGACGCCGCCTTCCTGATCCGCCTGGGCAGGCACACGGGGCTGGCGCCCACAGCGCCCATGCGCGATGGCGCATGCGTATTGGAAGACGAGTGTATCGGCCAGTCGCGCCGCCTGGGCGATTGTCCACAAAGGGTCCACAGCTTATCCAGATTGCCCGGCCAGCCGGGCGGGCCTAAGCTGCCCCAACCGCGCATCCGAGTCGGCGCGCCCGCGCGCGCAGCCTTGAAAGAGAGCCCATGACCCAGATCGCAACCCTGCGTCCCGAAGGCTCCCAGATCACTCTTGCCCCGCATAATATCGAGGCAGAGCAGGCACTTCTGGGTGCGATCCTTGTCAACAACGATGTCTTCGACAAGGTCAGTTCACTGGTCGGGCCCGAGCATTTCTATGATCCGGTCCATGGCCGCATCTTTGCCGCTGCCGCGCGGCGGATCGAGAAGACGGCGCTGGCCTCTCCGGTCACGCTCAAGCCGTTCCTCGCCGACGATCCGGGCCTCGCGGAACTGGGCGGGCCCGCCTATCTGGTGCAGCTTGCGAATTCGGCCATCGCCGTGCACGCCGCGCGCGATTATGCCCAGATGATCCACGATCTGGCCCTGCGCCGCGCCCTGATCGAACTTGGCCACGAGGTCGCCTCGAAAGCGGGCAAGGTCGATATCGCCTCCGATCCGCGCGAACAGATCGTGGAGGCCGAGCAGCGTCTCTATGGCCTGGCCGAACAGGGCCAGAGCGAGACCGGCTTCCAGAGCTTTCTTCGCGCGGTGACCGATGCGGTCAAGGTGGCCAATGCCGCCTGGCAGCGGGAGGGGGGGCTCGCCGGCACCTCGACCGGGCTGACCGATGTCGACCGCAAGCTGGGGGGGCTGCACCGTTCCGACCTTCTGATCCTTGCCGGGCGGCCCTCGATGGGCAAAACGGCGCTGGCCACCAACATCGCCTTCAACATCGCGCGGTCCTGGCGCCGGGGCCAGCGCCCCGATGGCACCGAAGGCACGGTGGAAGGCGGCGTGGTGGGCTTTTTCAGCCTGGAGATGTCGGCCGAGCAACTGGCCGCGCGGATCCTGTCCGAGGCCTCCGAGGTCTCTTCGGAGCAGATCCGTCGCGGCGACATGACAGAGGCGGAGTTCCGCCGTTTCATTGATGCCGCCAAGGCGCTGGAATCCTGCCCGCTGTTCATCGACGACACCCCGGCCCTGCCCATCAGCCAGGTTGCCGCGCGGGCGCGCCGGCTCAAGCGGACCCATGGGCTGGATGTGCTGTTCGTCGATTACCTGCAGCTTCTGCGCGGGGCGTCACGGGCCGAGAACCGGGTGAACGAGATCTCGGAGATCACCCAGGGGCTGAAGGCCATTGCCAAGGAGCTCGAAATTCCGGTGATCGCCCTGTCGCAGCTGTCGCGTCAGGTGGAGAACCGCGAGGACAAGCGCCCGCAGCTGTCGGACCTGCGTGAAAGCGGCTCCATCGAGCAGGATGCCGATGTGGTCATGTTCGTTTTCCGCGAGGAATATTACAAGGAGCGGGAGAAGCCCGGCGAGCATGACCACGAGGCCATGGGCAAGTGGCGCGAGGAGATGGAAAAGGTGGCGGGACGGGCCGAGCTTGTCATCGGCAAGCAACGCCACGGCCCCATCGGCACGGTGGATCTGGCCTTCGAGGGCCGCTTCACCCGGTTCAGCAACCTCGTGCGGCCCTGGCAGGCCGGAGCCGATGGCGAGGGCTTTCGCTGAGGTGGCGGGGCACCCTCTTGACCTTGGCCAGCAACGGCCTCAAACCGCGCCATGGCCCGTGCAATTCTGACCATAGATCTTGATGCCATCACCGCCAACTGGCGGGCGCTGGCGGCATGTGCGGGCGGGGCCGAGGCCGGGGCCGTGGTCAAGGCCGATGCCTATGGGCTGGGGGCAGCTCGGATGACGCCG
>JAFIEC010000044.1 GCA_020832725.1 Paracoccaceae bacterium
TGGGGCGCTGGCTGGGCGGGCATTACCGGATCGAGACCGACGAGGCCCCCGAGGCTCCCATGCCGCCCGATGCCGGGGACGAGGCACAGGGCTGAGGGCCCGTCAGGGCCGCCCGGGGCCGTGGCCGACGGGGGTGCGCAACCGGGTGGGCAACAGCGTGCAAAACCCCTCTGGACAGTCCCGCCCCGCTTCGCTACCTAAACGCCACCCAAGGCCTTGGCCTTACCCTGCCCGGGTAGCTCAGGGGTAGAGCAGTGGACTGAAAATCCTCGTGTCGGTGGTTCAAATCCGCCCCCGGGCACCACTTTTCCCTGCAGGACGTGACGGCATCGGGGCAGCGCTCGCTCAGGCTTGCGCGCCGGGCGATGGCAGGCGGCGGATGCGCCCCGGACCCGTCCTCCCAATCGCCTCTGGGGGTGCGAGCGGATGCGCCGCGACAGCGCGGGGCCTGTGGCTGGGCGTGGCGGGGATGGCGTGGGGGGGCTGGCCATCAAGTTGCTGTGCATCCCCGCTTTACCCGTGTGCGGCGAGTGCCCCCTCACCCGAACGGCCCGACATGCCCCAGGATCAGGCCCTGCAGGGCGATGTCGGGGCTGTCCAGAAGGGTGGCAAGGCCGCCCGAGAGGGCGATGCCGGGGGTGTGGGCGGTGGCGTCCCGGGCCAGGCCGGGCAGCGGATCGCCGGCATCGAGAAAGATGAATTCCGGCGCGAAGGAGGTCTCCCGGCCGAGGGCCGCGCGGAGCACGTCGAGCGCGTCCTCGGTGGTCACGCTGCCATTGCCGTTCACGTCGGCGGCGATGAAGTGGCGGGCCTCGGTGGGGCCGAAGCTTGCCTCCCGCCCCAGCGCGATGCGCAGCACGTCGAGCGCATGGGCCGTGGTGATCACCGGATCGGGCGGGGCGGCATAGTCGCGGGCGGCGGTGATGCGGCCCGAGAGCGCCGAGATGTCGCCGAACGTATGGGTGCCGTCACCATTGTCGGTGGCCTCGATCACCACCGAGCCGTCATCGCTGGTGAAGGTGAGGATCACCGCGCCCGCCTCCACGCCCACGGGCAGATCGAGCGCAAGGTTCACCGTCACGGCAAGGGGCGGCACATCCTCCGGGTCGATCAGTGCCAGCCGCAGATGGGCGTTCTGGCTGGTATTGGGGGTGGTCTGGCCGAAGAAATGCAGCGCGATGGTGCCATCCTCGGTGGTCATCAGGATCGGGTCGCGCTGCAGGCCGGTCTCGGTCTGGGTGGCCAGCACCGGCATGGAGCGGAGGCTTCCGTCGGAATTGTAGGAAGCGACGTAGATGTCGGTCTTGTCCCGGAACTGCACCCCCTGGGGCACCGTCTCCAGCGCCACGATGATGGAATCCTCCGGCCCCATCACGGCATCGAAGCCCATCATCCTCCAGGACGGGCTGGCGGGTGAGTCGGTATCGAGGGTCAGGGTGACCGGCGGGCCCATCGTCTGACCTGCCGCATCGAGGGTGACCATCCGCAGGGCCAGCGGATCGTTCCCACCGCCCCCTCCGAATCCGTCGAGATAGACGAGGCGGATCACCCCCTCGCTGTCGATGAGCAGTTTCGGGCGAATGTCGTTGATCGTGCCGCCCGCCACCCCGTTGAGGGCGATCGGCGCGGTCAGGGTGCCGTCGGGCAGGATCTTGCGGGTATAAAGGCCGGCGGGCAGCGCGCCGACCGACGAGTCGGTCTGCGCATAGAAGGCAAGCAGGATGCCCTCCTCCGCGCCGAGATCGAGCGTTGCGGGCTTGTAGGCGCGATTGGTGTGAAAGGCGAACGTGTCGGTGACGGCCTCGCCGCTCGGAGAGAAGATCTGCCCCATCCAGCCCGGGCGCGCCGGGTCGTTCACCGGCTGGACCTCGTGCTTCCAGGTGAGGAGGACACCCTCGGAGACGGTATCGAGGGACATGATCCCCTCGTTGATGATCCATTGCGGATCGGAGCCGCCGACCACCTGCACCGGCATCCGTGTCTGGGCACCCGCATCGTCGAAGAAATGCAGCATCAGCCGCTGCTCGGTGCCGTAAAAGTAGGAATAGGCCACCGCAAAGCCGCCCCCCGGCAGGGCCGCCACATCGAGATTCCAGATGATGTTGAATGACAATGTCGCGGCCTTGTCGTCCAGCGCATTGACCATCAGCGGCGGGATATGTGTCACCGCCTGCGTCGTCGGGTCGGTGAGATAAATCTCCACGCCGGGGCCGTCGAAGGCGGTGATCCGGCGCACCGCCGAGACGATCGTGCCGTTCTCCAGCTGCGCCCCGGAATTCGGCTGATAGAGGCCGCCATACCAGCGGATCAGGAACTCCCCCGGAAGAATGCCCGCCATGACTACTCCTCGAAATCGAACATATCACCTTCAGGTTGCAATTCTTTCGGAAGATCGTTCGGCAAGTCAAGGTCGACCGGACGGCAGAAAGGACAAACATCCCGATACGGGCGCGCCCGGGTGCTGACCCCCGGGTCATCCTCTTTCCCCATCTGCGTCAATAATTTGACATCCTTTCGCGGCCAGAAGGGAGCATTGGAACCGGAAGGTGGAGCGATGGCTTTTCAGGATGTGATCGACGATTATGGCGATGGCCGGACCGGCAGCATCGTCACGGCGGACGGAACGGTCGGCTACACGATCAGCTCCAGCGCCGACACGATCACACGCCCCAACACGAACGAGGGCGCGCGCATCACCGCGGATGGCAGCGAGACGGTGGAGATCGCCTTCGACCGGCCGGTCAGGGGCGTCACGCTCAAGTTCGATCGCAGCAATCAGCCGGAAATCTACCGGATCAGGATCGACGGGCAGGATGTCGATATCCAGGACCTGATCGACAGCGGGGCCGCGACCTTCACCACGATCATGGCCGGAACCGATCCGCCGGAGCCGGGCACACACATCATCGAGGATGGCGGTGTCACCAGCACCGGCTCCTTTGACAATGACAGCCTCGGCTTTCTCACGCTGGGCTTCGCCATCGAAAGCGTCGAGGTGTTCGGAACCGGCGGCACCGGCAGCAACTGGGATCTCATCGAGATCGGGATCGACTCGATCGCCTCGGCGGTGGTGTGCTTCACCGCCGGAACCGAAATCCTCACGCCGGATGGCCCGCGCAGGGTCTGCACGCTTGCCGCCGGGGACAGGGTGGTCACGCAATCGGGCGCCATCCGCACCATCCGCATGACCAATGCCCGCCGCATCGGTCCGATCGCGCTGTTCCGGGAGCCCCGGCTTCTGCCGGTGCGGATCGCGGCGGGCGCGCTTGGCGGCGGGCTTCCCCTGCGTGATCTGACGGTTTCGCGCCAGCACAGGCTTCTGGTCGCGTCGCGGATCGCCCGGCGCATCTGTGGCCACGAGGAAGTGATGATCCCGGCCTTCCGGCTTGTCGGGCTTCCGGGAATCGAGATCCTGCGCGCGATCGGGACAGTGCACTATCATCACATCCTGCTCGATCGTCACGAGATCGTGCTGGCCAATGGCGCACCCGCCGAGACGCTTCTTGTCGGTCCGGTCTCGGCGGAGGCCCTGGCCGACGAACTGGAGGAAACCATGCCGGAGGTTCTGCCGCGCCCCGGGCTTGCGCCGATGAGCCCGGCCCGGCCCCTGCCGGCCGCCCATACCGCGCGCCGGATCGTGGCCGCCCACCGGCGCCACGGCCGCCCCCGCCTCGAGATGCGGGCGCAGGCCTGCGCCTGAACTCACTCCGCCGCGCCGCGGCCCCCGCCGCGCAGGCCCGCGGG
>JAFIEC010000048.1 GCA_020832725.1 Paracoccaceae bacterium
TCTCCGGCGCGCGCGCGGGTCAGCTCGTCGGCGGTGGGCGGCTCGAAATCGAACAGGTAGGAGCGTTCGCCACGTACCCGCAGCGCACCTGTGCCATCGACGATGAAGGCCCGCGCAAGGTTATGCTGCCCGCTCAGCCCATCGAGGTTGAGAAGCTGCCGCAGGTCGCTGTCGGTCAGGAAGCCGGCCTCTGCCCGGGCCTCGGCCAGAAACCGCGCCACGGTGGCGGCATCCCGGGCCACCTCCTCGCGGTGCTCTGCCTGATAGGCCTGTGCCGCCTCCATCGAGTTGGTCACCACATGGCGCACACGGTCCGAGAACCAGCCCTCAAGCCCGAAATTCAGCGTGAGCGTGGCGAAGACAGCGACAAGTACCGTCGGCGTGAGCGCGACAAAGGCAAAGACGCGGATCAGGCGAAAATGCAGCTCGGACCCTGCGGAACGGGCCCGCCTGTCGGCCACCATGCGCATGATCCGCTGCAGGACCAGACCCGCCAGGATCAGCACATAGACAAGATCGGCCAGCAGCACGCCCCGCAGCAGGCGCGAATCCGCGCCCTCGCCCATCACGCTCATGACAAAGAAGGTCGCTGCGGCCAGTGAGGGGCCGAGGACGACAAGCCCGAGCGTGAGCGCGGTCTGGAAACGGCGCTGGCGGCGGATGCGCGCCAGGCGGTCCCATGCGGTGCGGCCGACGATTGCGGTCAAGCAAGCCCCCGAGGCATCTTGCGCCCCGGATGCAGGGCGGCAACAGAACTGTTGCCCACTTACATCAACTTGCGCCGCCGTGTCACGCGGATATCCAGATCGGTAATCTTTTTGCGCAGCGTATTGCGGTTGATCCCCAGCAACTCCGCGCATCTGGCCTGATTGCCGCCCGTCGCCTCCAGCGCGATCTCGATCAGGGGGTGTTCGATTTCCTGCAACACCCTCTGATAGACGCCCGGCGGCGGCAGGCTGCCGCCATGCAGGTCGAAATAGCGCCGCAAGTGGGCTGCGACAGAAGCCGAGAGGTTGTCGGCCCCGGCAAAGCCGCCGGGCGTTTCCATCGCCGGTTCTGCGCCCAGCACCCCTTCGACATCGGCGCGGGAGATGCGCGCCTCGGGCGAGCCCAGGACAAGCCGGCGCAACGTGTTCTCCAGCTGGCGCACGTTGCCGGGCCAGGGAAAGGCGCGCAACAGCGCCATGGCTTCGGGGGCGATCGCGCGCGCGCCAAGGCCCTCGCGTTCCGCCCGCGCAAGGAAGAACTCTGCCAGCAGGGGGATATCCTCCACCCGCTCGCGCAGGGCGGGCACGGTCAGGGTAACACCGCTCAGCCGATAGAAGAGATCGCGGCGAAAGCCGTCCGGCCCGAGGTTGCGCGACAGGTCCACCTGGCTTGTGGCCATCACACGGGGCGCATTGGCGGGAAATGTGTCCATCATCCGCACGATGCGGCCCTGGGCATCGGGCGAGAAATCTCCGATCTCGTCCAGCAGGATCGTGCCGCCCCGGGCGCGGGCCACAAGCGCCGAAGGGCCATCGGCCCCCGCCAGATCCCCATCCGACACGATCACGAAGGGCAATGTGCGCCGGTCAGAGAAATCATGGAGCGCGCGGGCCAGCAGCGACTTGCCCGAGCCGCTTTCGCCCATGATCAGCACCGGCATGTCGGTGTTCATCACCCGTGCCACCATGCGATAGAGCGCCTGCAGCACCACGGTGCGCCCTACCAGTGGCAGGTCCTCCCCGGGTTGCGGCGGGGGCGCGGCCTCGCGCGTGGGCTGGGGCGCGCGGCGGCGCTGCTCCAGTGCGCGGGCCGCCCGCTTCATCAGGTCCGGCAGGTCGAAGGGTTTGGGGAGGTAGTCATAGGCCTCGGCCTCGGCTGCCTGGATGGCGGTCATGATCGTGTTCTGGGCCGATATCACGATCACCGGCAGGCCGGGACGGCGGCGGGCGATCTCGGGCAGGCATTCCAGCCCGTTGCCGTCGGGCATGACCACGTCCGAGACAACGAGGTCGCCCTTGCCCTCGTCCACCCAGCGCATCAGCGTGATCAGCGAGGAGGTCGCGTGTACCTTGCAGCCCGCCCGCGTCAGCGCCTGGGTCAGGACCGTCCGGATCGTGCGATCATCGTCGGCAACAAGTACCGTTCCATCCATCAGGGGGTCTCCGGATTGTCTTGGGGGGCGGAAGCGACGGGAAGCGAGATGCGAAAGGCGGTGCGGCCCGGCGCGGATTCAACGCCGATCCAGCCGCCATGATCCGATATGATCTTCGAGACGAGCGCCAGCCCAAGCCCGGTGCCGTTTTCCCGCCCGCTCACGAAGGGCTCGAAGATGGCATCGGCCATGTCGGGCGGGATGCCGGGGCCGTCGTCCACGATCTCGATCTGAAGGGGCAACCCCTTCTGCTGTCCGTCCGACTGGCGCACCCGCAGGCTCATCTCGTAGAAGGTGCGCAGGCGGATGGTCCCCCCATCCCGGCAGGCCTCGGCGGCGTTCCTGATGAGATTGAGCACGACCTGCAGCAACTGGTTGGAATCGCCCCTGCAGGCAGGAAGCGAGGGGTCGTATTCCTCGCGGAAGGTGATGTGCGCGGCAAACCCCAGCACCGCAGACCGGCGCGCCCGGTCAAGCACGTCGTGGATGTTCACCGCATCCTGCGCCGGCGGGCGCAGGTTGCCGAACTGCTCCACCTGTTCCAGCAACAGCAGGATGCGACGTGTCTCGGCCACGATGAGCTCTGTCAGCTCACGGTCATCGCCCTGAAGACCCATGGACAGAAGCTGTGCCGCCCCGGTGATTCCGGCCAGCGGGTTCTTGATCTCGTGGGCCAGCATCTCGGCCATGCCGATCGCGGATTTCGCAGCCGACTTGACCTGCATCGCCCGGCCCAGCCGTCCGGCCACCTCACGCGATTCGATCAGCATCATCAGATGCGACCCGTCATTGGACAGAGGCGCGATCTGCACCGAACACAAGACCGGCGCGCGCTCTGACGTGCCCAGCCCGACATCGTTGAGAAACAGCGCCGAGCCACGCTCCCGCGCCCGGTCGAGGCTGTCCTCCAGCACCGAATCGGCATTCAGCCGCTCGCCCACGGGCTGCCCCTCCAGCACCCGGAGCGAGGCATTGAGAAACGCCTCCGCGGGCACGTTCACGGCCACGATGCGGTTCTCGCCATCCACGATCAGCGCCGGAATCGGCAGCGAGGCCCAGACGATCTCGTCACGCACCGGGCTCATGCTGCTTGCGCCCGTGCCGGAAGCGAGGGGACGCCACTCAGGGCATCGGCCATCAGTGCCATGACACGCGCCGGCGTATCGGCCGTCAGGATCGCGCGTCGCAGATCGGACGGGATTGCGCGCCCTTCCGCGCCCCCCTCTGCAGCGGCATCCAGATACCAGCCCAGATGCTTGCGCGCGACCCGCAGCCCAAGTTCGCGCCCGTAGAAGGACAGGATCGCGTCGTAATGGGCAGCCACGAGGGCTGCGCGCTGCGCGCCGTGCGGGATGTCGGGAAGGGGCATGAGCCCGAGGCCCGCCGCGATACTGGCAAGCACCCATGGCCTGCCACGCGCGCCGCGCCCCACCATCACCGCCGCCGCTCCAGAGGCCGCAAGGGCCGCCCGGGCCGTGGATGCATCGATGATGTCGCCATTCGCCACCACCGGCACCGAAACCGCCCGCACCACCGCAGCGATCGCCGCCCAATCGGCGGCGCCCCGGTAGAACTGACAGCGGGTGCGGCCATGCACGGTGATCATGCTCACCCCCGCCCCCTCTGCCCTCACGGCCAGCTCCGGTGCATTGAGGCAGCCCTCGTCCCAGCCCAGCCGCATCTTGAGCGTGACCGGAACCGAGACCGCGCCGCGCACCGCCTCGATCAGCCGCAGCGCATGATCGGGCTCGCGCATCAGCGCCGAGCCGGACCAGCCGGAGGTGACCTTCTTGGCGGGGCAGCCCATGTTGATGTCGATGATCCGCGCGCCCTGCCCCTCCAGCATGCGGGCGGCCTCGGCCATGGCACCGGCCTCGCGCCCGGCCAGCTGCACTGCCGTGGCCCCCTCGCCCAGACCCAGCTCGGCCCGGGCACGGGCCGAGGGGCGGGCCGTCAGCAACTCGGCGCTGGCCACCATCTCGGAGACCACAAGCCCCGCACCAAACCCCGCCACGACACGACGAAAGGGCAGATCGGTGATCCCGGCCATAGGTGCCAGAAGCACCGGAAGCCCGCCGAACGGGGGTTGGGCCACCTTGAAGCCAGAGGGATATGCCGGTTGTTTGGTCAAATGCCCGTTTCCTGTGCAGTGGCCCTTGGTCTAGGGCGCAGTGCGGCGTGGAGCAAGCACGGTGACGCGTTGTCAGCAGCACAGTGCTGACTTACAAGCCAACAGGGGCACAGATACGGTTCAAGTGATGAAAATTGTGGCAGTTGTTGTGGCAGCAGGCAGCGGGCAGCGCGCCGGAGGGGGGCTGCCCAAGCAGTTCCGGCCCCTGGGCGACCGCCCCGTCCTGGCCCACACGCTGGACCGAGTCGCGGCCTGCCCGGGCCTCGGGCGCATCGCGCTTGTCCTCGGCGCGGGGCAGGAAGCTCTCTTTCACAGCCATGTCCGGCCACATTTGTCCGATGCGCTGGCCGCGACGATCCGGCTAGTCAAAGGCGGCGCGGATCGCGGTGCCTCGGTGCGGGCGGGCCTTGATGCGCTTGTGCCCGACGCGCCCACCCATGTGCTCATCCATGATGGGGCACGGCCCTGCCTTGGCCCCGACCTTCTGGCCCGGCTGTGCATGGCACTTGACGGCGGCGCGCGGGGGGCGGCCCCGGCGCTGCCCGTGACCGATGCGCTTTGGTACGGGCAGGACGGGAAGGTCGCCGACTCAAGGCCGCGCGGGGGCCTGTGGCGCGCACAGACCCCACAGGCCTTTGCCTTCGCCGATATCCGCGATGCCCACAGGGCCGCCGGGGCCGCAGGGCAAAGCCCGGCCGATGATGTCGAGGTCGCCCGGGGGGCAGGCATTGACGTGACCATCGTCGAGGGCGATGAAGACAACCTCAAGATCACCCGCCCCGAGGATTTTGCCCGCGCAGCGCGCGTGCTGGCGGATCGGGCAGGCAGCCCCGGAAAGGATCGCGCAGTGGTGGATGTCCGCACCGGAACCGGCTTTGACGTGCACGCCTTCGGGCCCGGTGATCACGCCATGCTCTGCGGCATCGCGGTGCCCCACGAACGCGGGCTGGCCGGTCATTCGGATGCCGATGTGGGCCTGCATGCCCTGACCGATGCCCTTCTGGGCGCACTGGCCGAAGGCGATATCGGGCAATGGTTTCCCCCTTCCGATCCGCGCTGGAAGGGGGCATCGTCGGATATCTTCCTGCGCGCCGCAGCCGAGCGCGCGCGGGAGCGGGGTTTTGCCATCACCCATCTGGACGTCACCCTGATCTGCGAGCGCCCGAAGATCGGCCCCCACAGCGCCGCAATGCGCGCCCGTATCGCCGAGATCACGGGGCTGTCGCCCGACCGGGTCAGCGTCAAGGCCACCACGACCGAGCGTCTGGGCTTTGCCGGCCGCGAAGAGGGCATCGCGGCGCTTGCCTCGGCCACGCTGGTGGCAGGCGCATGAGGCGGCCCGACACACCTGCGCGGCTGATCGCGACCTTCTTCGGTGCGGGCCTGCTGCCCGCCGCGCCGGGCACCTGGGGCAGCCTTGCGGCACTTCCCGTGGGCTGGGCGCTGCATCTGTGGGCGGGGCCTGCGGGGCTGCTGCTGGGGATCGTCCTTGCCACCGGCATCGGTTGGTGGGCGACGGCTCAGGTGATGGCGGCAACTGACGATCCCGACCCATCGGAAGTTGTGATCGACGAGGTGGCGGGCCAGTGGATCGCGCTTCTGCCCCTGTCGCTCCTGGCACCTGCTGCGGTTGCGGCGGATGCTGCCGCGATTCCGTGGGTGGGGCTGGTGCTGGCCTTTGCGCTGTTTCGCCTGTTCGACATCTGGAAGCCGGGGCCGATCGGCATGGCCGACCGCATGCATACCCCATGGGGCCTGATGCTGGACGATCTGCTTGCCGGGGTTGCCGCCGCCGCCCTTGTTGCCGTGCCGCTTCTGGCCGGCCTGATCTGAGGAGACCCGAATGCTTGGCGACACCCTTGCCGATACGCTCATCGCAGAGGCCCGGGCCGCGGGCGTGATCCTCGCCACCGCCGAGAGTTGTACCGGCGGGCTTCTCTCGGGGGCGATCACCGAGGTGGCCGGTGCCTCGGACGTCTTTGATCGCGGCTTCGTCACCTATTCCAACAGCGCCAAGCAGGACATGCTGGGCGTGCTGCCCGCGACGCTGGAGGAGGTCGGCGCTGTCTCCGAGGACGTGGCCCGCGAGATGGCCCTGGGCGCGATCGCAAACTCCGGGGCCGGGCTGGCCGTGGCGATCACGGGTGTGGCCGGACCGGGCGGCTCTGCCGCCAAGCCCGAGGGGCGCGTGTGCTTCGCCATCGCGCGGCGCGGTTCCTATGCCTGGGCAGAGACACAGGATTTCGGGGCGCTGGGCCGGGCCGGGGTGCGGGCCGCCGCGGTAACCCATGCGCTGGGCCTGCTGCGCGGCGCGCTGGCCCGGGAAACGGCCTGAGCGGTGATCCCTGCGGGCACCGGCGCGGCTTTTCCTGCCACGCCAAACCCGCTATGGCGCGGCAGCAGCAGCGGGGGGCGGCATGGGCGACAACAGCGAGACTGACAGCACAGCGCGGGCCGGGGGTCTGACCTATGCCGATGCCGGTGTCAGCATCGAGGCGGGCAATGCGCTTGTCGCGCGCATCGCCCCTGCCGCGGGCGCGCCCCCGCCGCCCGGCCCCCTGTGGGGTGGGGGGGGGGTGGGGGGGGGGTGGGGAAGGGGCGGCGCCCGGGTTTGGGACCC
>JAFIEC010000050.1 GCA_020832725.1 Paracoccaceae bacterium
CCATAGCAGCCGGTGTCAAGCTCCTCCATCTTGGCGTTGAAGCGGGGGCGCGTGACGGCATCCAGCTTCCATGCGACGACGCCCTGGCAGGCACCGTCTTCGGTCATGATCAGGTCGAGCGCGAAATACTCGATGAAGAACTCCGCCTTCATCTTCAGGCTCTGGCCATAGAGCGTGTGCAGGATCGCATGGCCCGTACGGTCGGCTGCGGCGCAGGTGCGCTGCACCGGCGGGCCCTCTCCGAATTCGGTGGTGTGGCCGCCAAAGGGGCGCTGATAGATGCGCCCGTCCTCGGTGCGCGAAAACGGCACGCCGTAATGCTCCAGCTCGTAGACCGCCTTGGGGGCCTCGCGGGCGAGGTATTCCATGGCGTCGGTATCGCCCAGCCAGTCAGAGCCCTTGACCGTGTCGTACATGTGCCATTGCCAATGGTCGGGCCCCATGTTGCCAAGGCTGGCGGCGATGCCGCCCTGGGCGGCCACGGTGTGGCTGCGGGTGGGGAACACCTTGCTGATGCAGGCGGTGCGCAGGCCCGCCTCTGCCATGCCCAGCGTCGCGCGCAGGCCCGAGCCGCCCGCCCCCACGACAACGACATCGTAGGTATGATCTTCGTAAGTGTAGGCTGCCATCTTGAACTCCGGTTGCGCCACTTCAGGCCGCGCGTCGCGCGAGCCCCGTCACAGGGCGATCAGGACCACGGCGAAGATGCCGGCAAGGCCCAGCAGCCAGCACGCAAGCGTGTTGACCACCAGAAGCGCCGCGCGCATCCCGTGGGAAGAGACGTAATCGACGATCACCTCCTGCAGGCCCAGCCGCAGGTGGGCGAAGGCCGCAGCGAAGAACGCGATCGCCACAATGGCGTTGAACGGCTTGCCATAGGCGGCAAGCACCGCCTCGTGGCCGCTGCCCAGCGCGCGGGCAAAGGGAAACAGGAACAGAAGCGCCAGCGGCACCAGCGCCACCGCCGTCACCCGTTGCTGCCACCAGTGGTGCACACCGTCACCGGCAGAGCCAAGGCCCGCGGCACGCTTGCGGTCGGTCAGAAAACGCATGATTCCCCCCTCAGCCCATGGCCACGATGATGACCGTCAGCAGCGTGAGCACCGCCGAGCCGATCAGCGCGCCCTTGCCGGTGCGAGCCGCCGTCTCGAGGTCGAACCCGTGGCCCGCGTCCCACACCAGATGGCGGATGCCGTTCAGCAGATGGTAGAACAGCGCCCAGAGCGCGCCGATCAGCACCAGATGCCCCAGCCACGAGGTCAGCACCCAGTCGGCGCGGGCAAAGGCGGCAGGCCCCGTGGCCGCAGCCAGAAACCACCACACCACCAGAAGTGCCGCCCCCCCCATCGCCACGCCGGTGATGCGATGCAGGATCGAGGTCAGCGAGGAGATCTGGAAGCGGTAGTATTTGCCCAGCATGAAGGGCGAGAGCGGGCGGTTGCCCCGGTTCACGTCGGCCATATTGAGTTGTTCCCGTCTGTGGTCCGTCCGGTTCGCTGGGGGTTACTTATCTCAAAGATCGGACTTGTCACAGGGTGCGCCCCTCCGAGAGGGCCGGTTTTGGCCCGGAGGGTGCAGATTTTTCGCCCGCCTGTGATCACAGCGAAATTGGTGTGATCACAAATCCCGGCCCATCGCACCGGCAGCGCCCGCGGCGCCGATCCCCGACTCGCCCGCGCAAGGGGGGCCCCGCGCCGCGCACAGGGCCCCGCATCGACCGAAGGCACCGGAACCGGCGCGGCCTAGAAATCCATCGACAGGGTCAGCACGGTCAGCGGGCCGGTGGTCGAGGTATCGTGATGGCGCAGGTCGACCGAGAAATTCCCGGTCAGCGCATAGCTGGCGCCGACATTCCAGAAGGTGTTGGCATTGGCCTGGTTCGCCCCCACGCTGGCCGAGAGCGACAGATTGTCGTTGAAATTCCACGACGCGGTCAGCCGCGTGCGGGTGTTGCGCGCGCCGGGGTCGTAGCCCGCGAACACCTCGAGGCCGAGCCGAGGCGCGGCGGCGATACCGAGGGTGAACAGAACCTCGTTGGCACCGCCGGAATTGTTCAGCAGATAGCGCACGACGCCCACATCATAGGAGAGCACATCGTTGATCTCGTTGCGATAGCCGGCATAGAGATCGACCTCGTAATCGTCGGTGCCATCGCGCACGGTGCTGGCCCAAATCCCGGCATAGAAGCCGTTGACGGCACCCTCGGCATAGGCCTGCAGGGCGGGGTTGTTGTTCGACAGCGTCACGCCGTCGGCAACATAGCTGGAGGTCAGCGCCGCGCCGAAGGACAGCGCGACACCCTGGGCCGAGGCAAGGGCAGGTGCCGCGGCAAGGCCTGCGGCAAGGACGACGAAACCGGGAACACGGGCCATGACAGGCACTCCGCAGAGGGTGGATAACCGCACTTGGCTACGCCCGGCACGGACACCCGGCAAGCGCGATTCCCTCCGCGCGGCGCGTGCCACGGCGCAGATCGCGCTCTGCCCGGAAAAGCTGCGTTCGCGTGCAGGTTTCGCCGCCCGGAATGCAGTATCCGCGCACCGCCCTCAGGCACCGCGGGGCATCAGCACCCAATGGTCGAAATCCAGCAGCACCCCCGGCGCATAGGCCCCGTCCTCGCCGCGCAGCACGCCCGGCCGCGCCTCGTCCGACCGCGCCACCACCAGCCGCAGCCGCAGCGCCCCGACCGAGGGCCGCGACGTCTCCGCCCGGTCGAGCACTTCCGTCCAGGCCCGCACGGTATCGCCGGCAAAACACGGCGCGACATGGGCGCCCCCGTTGATCCCCGCCAGCAGATGGGCGTTCTGCAACCCGTTGAACGCCAGCGCCCGGCCCAGGCTGATGACATGCCCGCCATAGATCAGCCGCCGCCCGTCCTCGCGGTGGGTGGCGTCGAAATGCACCCGCGCGGTGTTCTGCCACAGGCGGGTGGCCATCATGTGCTCGGCCTCCTCGATGGTGACCGCATCGACATGGTCGATGATCTCGCCGGGGGCGTAATCCTCCCACAGATGCGGCCCGCCCGAGAGCGTGCAATCATGCCCCGCGAAATCCAGCCCCGCAGGCACGACCAGCGCCCCGGCAGCCACGGCGGGCGCCAGCGTCGGCACGACCGGGGCCGCGACCGCCGCCTCCGGGTCGCCCTTGCGCACCATCACCCAGCGCACATAGGACAGCACCGCCGCGCCGTGCTGGTTGTGCCCGGTGGTGCGCACCCAGACCACGCCGGTCCGCCCGTTGGAATTGGGGCGCAGCCCGATCACCTCGGATTCGGCGCTCAGCGTGTCGCCGGGCCAGACGGGGGCCAGGAACCGCCCCTCTGCATTGCCGAGATTGGCCACCGCATTCAGGCTGATGTCGGGCACGGTCTTGCCGAAGACGGTGTGGAACACGGCCAGATCGTCCATCGGGCTTGCGTGCAGGCCACAGGCCCGGGCAAAGGCGTCCGAGGAATGCAGCGCCCCCCGCGCAGGATAGAGCGCATGATAGAGCGCGCGCTCCCCCGCCCCGATGGTGCGCGGCACAGCATGGGCGATGACCTCGCCCATGCGGTAATCCTCGAAGAAGCGGCCGCGGGCGGTCTTGCTCATAGCTCCCCCAGCTTCTGCCCCGGGTCATAGTCGCGCCCGGGCACGTGCTTGACCACCGCCTGGGCACAGCGCATCCGCCCCGTGGTGGCGTCGCAGGCATAGGCGGGAGAGCCGTGCAGCTCCCACCCCGCGTTCAAGGCCGCCGTCACCTTGTGGCAAAAGGCGGAATCATCCTCTCCGGTCAGCAACCTGTAGGCGCGCATTCCGCTCATCCAAAGGGCCAGGGGCCCAGCCAGGCGTGAATCCAGCCCACCACAGCCGTCGCCACAAGGGCCACGACCACGGCGGCACCCTCCTTCCACAGGGGGGCGGGCGGCGGCGGCGTCCAGCTGCGCTGGGCGCGGTTGATCAGGATCACCGAGACCACTGCCCAGGCCAGCAGCCCCCCGAACAGGATGACCCCCTGAATCGTGCCCACCACCAGCAGATGCGCCAGCGCCCAGGCTTTGACCCCCGAAAGCTGCGGATGGCGGATGCGGCGCGCAAGGCCGGTCTGCAGGCCCGACACCGCAAAGAGGTAGAAGCCAAGCAGGACCAGAAGGTTGTTGATATGGGTCAGAAAGCGCGGCTCGAAGAACAGCCAGACGGGATCCGCCGCCCGGTAGCCGATCACCATGGCCACGATTCCGGCCAGGATGCCCACAGCCACGGCCCCCTTGCCGGCCTCGCCCATGGCGGCGCGACGCGCGGGCGCCAGCCGCTTGAACAGATGCGCGCCCGACCACAGCACGACCCCCAGAACCAGAATCAGATTTCCCATCACCCTGCCCTCTCCATCGAAGCGATCGCCCCGGCCCGCTCCAGCAGCCGCCGCGCCATGACGATGTGCAGATTCTCCACGATCCGTCCATCCACCACCGCAACGCCCTCGCCCCGCGCCGAGGCCTCCTCGAAGGCGGCGATCTGGCGACGGGCCAGCGCGATCTCCTCCGCATCCGGGGCAAAGACCTCGTTGGTCACCGCCAGCTGGTCGGGATGGATCAGCGTCTTGCCGTCAAAGCCCATGTCACGGCCCTGCAGGCATTCCGCGCGCAGCCCCTCGGTATCGCGGAAGGCATTGTAGACCCCGTCGATGGCCAGGATGCCCGCCGCCCGCGCCGCAAGCAGGCAGGTCTGCAGCGCGCCCAGCAGCGGCAGCCGGTCGGCACGAAAGCGGCAGCCCAGATCCTTGGCCAGATCGTTCGTGCCCAGCACCATCCCAGCCATGCGCGGTGCCCGCGCGATCTCCAGCGCGGAGAGCACCCCGAGCGGGGTCTCCATCATCGCCCAGATGCGGGTCCGGGCCGTTGCGGAACCGGCATCGAGCAGTGCCGCCAGTGCCGCGACATCGGCCGCCCCCTCCACCTTGGGCAGCAGGATCGCCTCAGGCCCGACATCGGCCAGCGCCGCCACATCCTCGCGCCCCCAGGGCGAGTCCAGCCCGTTGACGCGCACCATGACCGACCGCGCCCCGAACCCGCCGCGCGCCAGTTCCGCAGCCACGGTGGCCCGGGCGGCCGCCTTCTCGGCGGGGGCGACGGCATCCTCCAGATCGAGGATCAGCGCATCGGCGGACAGGCCGCGCGCCTTGTCGATGGCCCGGGCCCGCGAGCCGGGGATATAGAGAACCGAGCGATAGGGTCGGGCGCTGTCGTCCATCATCTGCCTCTTGTGGCTGCCGCAGCCGGACTACTATTGCCCCCGCCCCGATGGCAAGCCCGTCGCGCCCCCGGAGCCTGCGCGGCATCACCCTCTTCTTCAGATCCGCAGAATGCCCCGGCGCGGCGTGCGCGAAGGGTGGCGACGAGGGCATCTGCGGACAAGATGCGCATTTGAAGTTGAGAGTGACGGGCGGCGGGGCGGTGCCCGGGGGCCGGCCGCGACAGCCCGCGCACCCGGGACCGGCGCGACCGAGCAGGATGGCGCCTGTGCAGCCGTGCTTGCGTGCCGGTCGCTCGGGCGCTAGTCAGGCGCCGAGCACAACCACCGGAGACGGAAGACATGGCGAGAGCGAAGATCGCGCTGATCGGCGCGGGCCAGATCGGCGGAACACTGGCCCATCTGGCAGCGATCAAGGAGCTGGGCGACATCGTGCTGTTCGACATCGCCGAGGGCACCCCCCAGGGGAAGGCCCTCGACATCGCCGAAAGCGGGCCCGTCTCGGGCTTTGACGCGAAGCTGAAGGGCGCCAGCGATTATGCCGACATCGCGGGGGCCGATGTCTGCATCGTCACCGCCGGGGTGCCGCGCAAGCCGGGCATGAGCCGGGACGACCTGCTGGGGATCAACCTCAAGGTCATGAAGGCCGTGGGCGAGGGCATTCGCGACAACGCCCCCGATGCCTTTGTCATCTGCATCACCAACCCGCTGGATGCGATGGTCTGGGCGCTGCGGGAATATGCGGGCCTGCCCCACGAGCGGGTGGTGGGCATGGCGGGCGTGCTGGACTCGGCGCGGTTCCGCCACTTCCTCAGCCTGGAGTTCGGCGTGTCGATGCGCGACGTGACCGGCTTCGTGCTGGGCGGGCATGGTGACACGATGGTGCCGCTTGTGCGCTATTCGACGGTGGCGGGGATCCCGCTGCCCGATCTGGTCAAGATGGGCTGGACCACCCAGGACCGTCTGGACGCCATCGTCCAGCGCACCCGCGACGGCGGGGCCGAGATCGTGGGCCTGCTCAAGACCGGCTCTGCCTTCTACGCGCCCGCCGCCAGCGCCATCGAGATGGCCGAGGCCTATCTCAGGGACCAGAAGCGCGTGCTGCCCTGTGCCGCCTGGGTCGAGGGCGGGGCCTACGGGCTGGACGGGATGTATGTGGGCGTGCCCACGGTCATCGGGGCCGGCGGGGTCGAGAAGGTGATCGAGATCGCGCTGGACAAGGCCGAGGACGCGATGATGGCCCGCTCGATCGAGGCGGTGCGCGGGCTGATCGCGGCCTGCCGGGGCATCGACGACAGCCTGGGCTGATCGCGCCTCCGGCAATGCCGGGCAAGGACAGGGGGCGCGCCCGGCCGGGCGCGCCCCGCGTTCGTGGCGGGACAGGCGGCAGCCCGGCATGATGCGCTTATGTGATCACACTTTTTCAGGGTGTGATCACGAATGTCGGATTTCCGCCCGCGCCCCCTGTTTTCCGGTTGAAACGACCGATACCTGTGACATGAACCCGCGCAGCGGGCGAGTGCCCGGTCGGGACGGAAACGAAGGGACGCGACGAATGAACATCCACGAATACCAGGCCAAGGCGCTGTTGCGCAGCTATGGCGTGCCGGTCTCGGACGGGCGGGTGGTGATGCGCGCCGAAGAAGCCAAGGCAGCGGCCAGCGAGATGGGCGGCCCGCTGTGGGTGGTCAAGGCGCAGATCCACGCCGGAGGCCGCGGCAAGGGCCATTTCGTGGAAGAGAGCGCGGGCGAGAAGGGCGGCGTGCGGCTGGCCCGCTCGGTCGAGGAGGCCGCCCAGGAAACCCAGCGCATGCTGGGGCGCACCCTGATCACCCACCAGACCGGGCCCGCGGGCCGGCAGGTGGGGCGCATCTACATCGAGGACGGCTCCGACATCGCCCGCGAGCTGTATCTTGCACTGCTGGTGGATCGCCAGACCAGCCGCATCTCCTTTGTCTGCTCCACCGAAGGCGGCATGGACATCGAGGAGGTCGCCGCGGCCACGCCCGAGAAGATCCTCTCCTTTTCGGTCGATCCGGCGACGGGCATCCAGGGCTTTCACGGCCGCCGTGTGGCCTTTGCGCTGGGGCTGGAGGGCAAGCAGGTGCGGGCCTGCGTCGATCTGGTGACGCGGCTCTATCGTCTGTTCGTGGAGCGCGATGCCGAGATGGTGGAGATCAATCCGCTGATCGTGACCACCGATGGCGACCTCAAGGCGCTGGACGCCAAGATGGGCTTTGACGCCAACGCGCTCTACCGGCAATCGGAAATCCTGGGCCTGCGCGACGAGTCGGAAGAAGACCCGAAGGAGCTTCAGGCCTCCAAGTACGACCTGAACTACATCGCGCTGGATGGCGAGATCGGCTGCATGGTGAACGGCGCGGGCCTTGCCATGGCGACGATGGACATCATCAAGCTTTACGGCTCCGCCCCGGCCAACTTCCTCGATGTGGGCGGCGGTGCGACCCGCGAGAAG
>JAFIEC010000062.1 GCA_020832725.1 Paracoccaceae bacterium
TCCACCTCGGCCTCGGCCAGCGCGGTCTTTTCCACCGGCGACCACATCACCGGCTTGGAGCCCTGATAGAGCGTGCCGTTCATCACCAGCTTCATGAACTCGGCCGCGATCACCGCCTCGGCGTGATAATCCATGGTGCGATAGGGCCGGTCCCATGCGCCGGTGATGCCCAGCCGCTTGAACTCCTCGCGCTGGATGTCGATCCAGCCCTCGGCAAAGCGGCGGCATTCCTGGCGGAAGGCGACCATGTCCACTTCGTCCTTGTTGAGGCCCTTCGCGCGATACTGCTCCTCGATCTTCCATTCGATGGGCAGGCCGTGGCAGTCCCAGCCGGGGACGTAGCGGGCATCGTGTCCCATCATCTGCCGCGAGCGGACCACGAAATCCTTGAGCACCTTGTTCAGCGCGTGGCCGATATGGAGGTGACCGTTGGCATAGGGCGGCCCGTCATGGAGGATGAAGGGCGACCGGCCCGCAGCCCCCTCGCGCAGGCGGTCGTAGATGCCGATCCTCTCCCACCGCTCGAGCCAGCCGGGCTCGCGGCCGGGCAGGCCCGCGCGCATGGGAAAGTCGGTCTCGGGCAGAAAGAGGGTATCGCGATAGTCGGGCGTGTCGGCGCACATGGGGCGGGCTCCTGGGGCGGGCTCGGATGGGGGGAGGGTGTCGCGCGGATCTCTGCCGCACGACGCAAGGCCATGACCCGGCGGCCAGGTGTCAGGCCGCCGGGCGGCTAATTCGAAGGGTTTGCCCGGTCCACATGGCGCGGCTTATAGAGCGGGGCGGGCGCAGGGTCCAGCGCCTGCCCGCGCGGGGTGGGCAAGGGCTTCGCGAGGTTCTATAAGCGCCCCCAGACGCGCGACGCGCGCCACAGCCAGAGCCCGCCGCGCCACCCGTGCGGCCCACCGCCGTTCCGCCCGCGCGCCCGCCGCGGTCGCGCCCTGTTCCGGACCTGCCGATGCCCGAACCGCTTTCGCCGATCGAGATGGCCAAGTTCGCCGCCGCCCGCCGGGCGCTGGATTTCGTCGAGGACGGGATGCGGGTGGGCCTCGGCACCGGCTCCACAGCGGCCTGGCTGGTGCGGCTTCTGGGCGAGGCGGTGCGCGAGGAGGGGCTGCGGATCACCGCCGTGCCCACATCGGACCGCACGCGCGACCTTGCGCGGCAGGTCGGGATTCCGCTGGCGACGCTCGATGATCTGCGCTGGCTCGACATCACCATCGACGGGGCGGACGAATTCGACGGCCGACTGAACCTGATCAAGGGCGGTGGCGGGGCGCTGCTGCAGGAAAAGATCGTGGCCACCGCGTCCGACCGGATGGTGGTCATCGCCGATATCTCCAAGCGGGTGGAGACGCTGGGCGCCTTCGCCCTGCCGGTGGAGGTGGTGCGCTTTGGCTGGCAGACCACCAAGGACCTTATCGAGGAGGCGCTGGTGGGCCTTGACGTGATGGGCCGCACCGCGGCATTGCGCCTCAACCATGACCGGCCCTTTGTCACCGACGAGGGCCATTACATCCTCGATCTTCATCTGCGGCGCATCGGAAATGCGCGCCAGTTGTCGCTGGTGCTCAACCAGGTGCCCGGCGTGGTGGAGAACGGCCTGTTCATCGACATCTGCGACGTGGCGGTGGTGGGCCACGGCGATGGCGTCGTCGAGGTGCGCGACATCAACAACGGCACGGTCGTCCATGACCGGCTGGATGTGGAGGAGCAGGAGAACCTGTTCCGCGACATCGGCGAATAGAGCCGGGTGCAGCCCGGCCGGAGGAGCGGCGACGCATGGCTTTCGATCTCGATCTTTTCGTCATCGGCGGTGGTTCCGGCGGTGTCCGGGCGGCGCGGCTTGCGGCGCAGTCGGGCGCGTCGGTGGCGCTGGCCGAGGAATACCGGATGGGCGGCACCTGCGTGATCCGCGGCTGTGTGCCCAAGAAGCTGATGGTCTATGCCTCTGCCTTTCCCGATGCGTTCGAGGATGCCGCCGGTTTCGGCTGGGAGGTGGGTGCGGTCCGCCATGACTGGGGGCGGATGATCGCCGCCATCGGTGCCGAGGTGGACCGGCTGGAGGGCATCTATCGCCGCAACCTTGCCGCTGCGGGCGTGGCCATTCACGACCAGCGCGCGCGTCTGGCCGGCCCCCATGAGGTGGAGCTGGCCTGTGGCACGCGCCTGTCGGCGCGGCATGTCCTGCTGGCGACGGGGGGGCGGCCCTTTGCGCCTGACGTGCCGGGGGCCGAGCTGGCCATCACCTCCAACGAGATCTTCACCCTGCCCGAGCGGCCCGGCCGCGGGGGGATTGTGGGCGGGGGCTATATCGCCTGCGAATTCGCGGGAATCCTCAATGGGCTGGGCTGTGCGGTGACGCAATTCTACCGCGGCGCCCAGATCCTGCGCGGCTTTGACGACGAGCTGCGCGGCCATGTCGCCGAGGCGATGGTGGCGCGCGGGATCGACCTGCATGTGGGCCGCGACCTGCGTGCGATCGAGCGCGGCCCGGGCGGGCTGATCGTGCAGTGCAGCAACGGTGGCAGCTGCGAGGTGGATGCCGTGCTGATGGCGACAGGCCGGGTGCCCAACAGCGCGGGCCTTGGGCTGGAGGAGGCGGGGGTGCAGACATCGCGCATCGGCGCCGTGGTCGTGGATCGGTATTCCCGGACGACGGTGCCCTCGGTCTTTGCCGTGGGCGATGTGACCGACCGCGTGAACCTGACACCCGTCGCCATCCGCGAGGGGGCGGCCTTTGTCGAGACGGTCTTTCACGGCCGGCCCACGGCCATGGATCACACGCTCATCCCCACAGCCGTCTTTACCCAGCCCGAGATCGGCACCGTGGGGTTGACCGAGGAACAGGCCCGCGATGCCGGCCCGGTCGAGATCTATCAGGCCAGCTTCCGGCCCATGTCCAACGTGCTGGCGGGGCGGGAGGAGCGGATGCTGATGAAGCTGATCGTCTGCGTCGATACGCGCCGGGTGCTGGGCGTACATATCGCGGGCCATGGGGCCGGAGAGATGATACAGCTTGCCGGCGTAGCCGTGCGGATGGGTGCCACCAAGGAAGATTTCGACCGCACCGTGGCTGTGCATCCGACCGCAGCGGAAGAGCTTGTCACGATGAAGGTGCCTGTGCGCACAGCTTGAAATTCGGGTCTGAAAGACCAGTTTATACCTCACACAAGACCGAAGGAGCGACACAAACATGGCAGCCAACCATAATGGCGGCCCCTGGGGAGGCGGAGGCGGAGGCCGGCCACCCGCCGGGGGCGGAGGCGGCGGTGGCAACCGCGGCGGGCGCGGCCCGGGTGACCAGGGCCCGCAGATCCCCGAGATCGACGAGATCGTCAAGAAGGGCCAGGAGCAGCTGCGCATCCTGATGGGCGGGCGCGGCGGCGGCGGCGGCGAGGGTGGCGGCGGCGGCCCGCGCTTCTCCCGAGGGAGCATGGGGCTCGGCCTTGTGGCGCTGGCGGTGCTGTGGCTTTTCGGCTCGTTCTACACGGTGAAGCCCGAAGAGCGCTCGGTCGAGCTTCTGTTCGGCCAGTTCTACGCCACCGGAGACCCGGGTCTGAACTTTGCACCCTGGCCCATCGTCACCCGCGAGATCGTGCAGGTCACCGGAGAGCGGAGCGAGGATATCGGTTCTGCCCGCTCGGCACGGCCCGACAGCGGCCTGATGCTGACCCGCGACGAGAACATCGTGGACATCGAATTCCAGATCGTCTGGAACATCAGCGATCCGGCGCGCTTCCTGTTCAACCTGGCCGACCCGCGCGACACCATCCGCGCGGTGGCCGAATCCTCGATGCGTGACATCGTGGCGCGTTCTGAGCTGTCGCCCATCCTCAACCGGGACCGGGGTTCCATCGCCGCCGAACTGCGCGACAGCGTGCAGGGCACGCTGGAATCCTACGAGGCGGGGATCAACGTCATCCGGGTCAACTTCGACAAGGCCGCCCCGCCGGGCGACGTGATCGACAGCTTCCGCGAAGTGCAGGCCGCCCGTCAGGAGCGGGACCGGCTGGAACGTCAGGCCGATGCCTATGCCAACCGCGTGGTTGCCGCAGCCCGAGGCGAGGCGGCCCAGATCCTCGAGGAATCCGAGGGTTATCGCGCCCGGGTGGTGAACCTGGCCGAAGGTGAGGCGTCGCGCTTCCTTGCCGTGCTGGAGGAATACCAGCGTGCCCCGGAGGTGACCCGCCGCCGGATGTATCTTGAAACGATGGAGACGGTGCTTGGCGACATCGACCTCATGATCCTCGATGGTGTCGTGACCACCGAGGGCGGAGGTGCCGGAACGGGCGTGCTGCCCTTCCTGCCGCTGAACGAGATGCGCCGTACGGGAGGGTCCAACTGATGATCAGGAATCCAGCCTTCTTCCTTCCCGTTCTCGCCATCCTGGCGGCGCTGGGTCTCTCCGCGCTCTACGTGGTGGACGAGCGTGAGAACGCACTGGTGCTGCAGTTCGGCCAGGTCAAATCCGTGCGTACGGAGCCGGGCCTGAACGTCAAGATCCCCCTGATCCAGGAAGTCGTGCGCTATGACATCCGCATTCAGGGCATCCTGACGCAGCCCCTCGAGGTCACGCCGCTGGACGATCGTCGTCTTGTGGTGGATGCCTTCGCCCGCTGGCGCATCACCGAACCGCAGCGCTTCCGCGAAGCGGTCGGCATGGGTGGCCTGCCCGCAGCCCAGGCCCGGCTTGAGCGGATCATCAACGCCGCCATCCGCGAGGTGCTGGGTTCGGTGCCGTCGGGTGCCGTGCTCTCCGAAGAGCGGACATCGCTCATGAACCGCATCCGGGACCAGGCCCGCCGCGAGGCAGCCGCTCTTGGTGTGGAGGTGATCGACGTGCGTCTGACCCGGACCGACCTGCCCGAGCAGAACCTCGCCGCCACCTTCGCCCGGATGCGCGCCGAGCGGGAACGCGAGGCTGCCGACGAGATCGCCCGTGGTAACGAGGCCGCACAGCGCGTGCGCGCCCAGGCCGACCGGACCGTGGTGGAGCTTGTCTCGGCCGCCAACCGTGAAAGCGAGATCATCCGAGGCGAAGCCGATGCCCGCCGGAATGCGATCTATGCAGCGGCCTTTGGCCGTGATCCGGAGTTCTTCAGCTTCACCCGGTCGCTGACGGCCTATGAGCGTGCATTGAGGAGAGAGAACACCTCGATCGTTCTGTCGCCCGACAGCATGTTCTTCGACTACCTGCGGTCGGACACGGGCAATTCCTCGCGCCCGTCGGGCGTGCTGCAGGCGGAGCGGCGCTGAGCGCAATGCTGGGAGACATCCTGGTCGTGATCGGGGCGGTCGCCCTTCTGGAGGGGCTGGTGCTTGCACTGGCCCCTCTGCGTTTCGAGGAATTGCTGGCCTGGCTTCGCGGGCTTGACCCGGGCACGCGGCGGATGCTGGGCCTGTTGATCGTGACCACCGGCCTGATCTTCATCTGGGCCGGGCGGATGCTGGCCGGTTGACGCGGTCGGGCCGGGCCCGCTCTTGCGTTCCCGCCCCTCTCCGGGCAGCCTTCACATGAAGTTGACGCCCCGCGCGCGATGCCCGGGTGTCATCGAATTGAAAGATGCGCCGACAGAACGATGTTCTGGGAAGGCGTCCGGGCTGCGGTGGGATCTGCCGTGCCGCCCGCCCGCGCATCAAAGGATCCGAGGAGGAGGCCCCATGAACAGCCTGAAACCCGACACCAAACCACCCGCCGCCGTCGTTGCGATGCCTGCCGCAAGCGGCCTTGCGTGGCGGCTTTTCGGCGCGCTGGCGCTGGCGGCGGCCCTGGCCATCGGGCAGGCCGCCCAGGCGCAGCCGCGCGGCGCGCCGGCATCCTTTGCCGATCTCGTCGACGAACTTGGCCCCGCAGTCGTGAACATCACCACATCCGCCGTCGTCGCGGCCTCCGAGGAAGGGCCGGTGGTGCCCGAGGGCTCGCCCTTCGAGGACCTGTTCCGCGATTTCTTCGACCGCAACCGCCGGGGCGACCGTCCCCGTCGCAGCCAGTCGCTGGGTTCGGGCTTCATCATCTCGGAAGACGGCTTCATCGTGACCAACAACCACGTCATCGAGCGTGCCGACGAGGTGCGGGTGGAACTGCGCTCGGGCGAGATGCTGACGGCCTCGGTGGTCGGCGTCGACCCGCAGACCGATATCGCGCTGCTGCGGGTGGAGACCGACCGCCCGCTGCCCTATGTGCGCTTCGGCGACAGCAGCAGCGTGCGCGTGGGCGAATGGGTGCTGGCCATCGGCAACCCGCTTGGCCAGGGCTTTTCGGTGTCCGCGGGCATCGTCTCGGCCCGGGGCCGGGCGCTGCGGGGCACGTTCGATGACTACATCCAGACCGACGCGGCCATCAACCGCGGCAATTCGGGCGGCCCGCTGTTCAACATGGCGGGCGAGGTCGTGGGCGTGAACACCGCGATCCTGTCGCCGACCGGCGGCTCCATCGGCATCGGCTTTGCGATGTCCTCGGACGTGGTCTCGCGGGTGGTCGATCAGCTGCGCGAATTCGGCGAGACCAAGCGCGGCTGGCTGGGCGTGCGCATCCAGGACGTGACCGACGAGATGGCCGAGGCGCTGGGGCTGGAGACGGCGAAGGGCGCGATGGTGATCGATCTGCCCGATGGCCCGGCCTCGGCCGCAGGCGTGCAGGTGGGCGATGTCATCATGCGGGTGGATGGCAGCGACGTGGAGGATGTGCGCGGGCTGACCCGGCTTGTGGCCGACAGCCCCGTTGGCGCGACCGTCCGTCTTGTCGTCTATCGCGATGGCGGTACCCTGACCATTCCGGTGACCCTTGGTCGCCGCGAGGAGGCCGAGGCTGCTGCAGCCGGGCGCCCCGCGCCTTCGTCAGAGCCGCCCGCCGAGGAGGTGGAGAAGATGGGCCTGCGGCTGGCCCCCCTGACCGACACCCTGCGCCGTCAGTTCGAGATCGGCCGCGAGGAGACGGGGCTTGTCGTGCTGGATGTGAACGAGACCAGCCGCGCCTTCGAGAACGGCCTGCGGCCGGGTGATCTGGTGGTCTCGGTCAACCAGACCCGGGTCGAGACGCTGTCGGATTTCGAGCGCCTTGTGCTGGACGCCCGCGAGGCCGGGCGGCGCTCGGTCCTGGTGCTGGTGCGCCGGGGCGGAGAGCAGAGCTTCGTGGCCCTGGGCATCGAGGACGTCGGCTAGGAGCGGCTGTGCCGGCCGGACCCGGCTGGCGGCCCACACCCTGATCAGCGGGCGCGCCCTGCGGGGCGCGCCCGTTTGCATGGTGCCCGCCCATGCGCAGGTCGTTGCGGATGCATCGACTTGATGCAGGTCAAGGAATCCGCTGCGCGACTCGCCCAATCTGGTGTCAACCAAAGGGTGGAGGCAGACATGAGCCATGTTCCCCATGAACTGGCAGAGGAATTCCCGGAACACGTCGCGACGATTTCGCACCTCAAGCAGAGTGATGCCCATTTCGCCCGGCTGTTCGACAGCTATCACGAGATCAACCGCGCCATCCATCGCGCCGAGACCCATGTCGAGCCGGTCTCCGAGGCGGTCGAACAGGAGATGCGGCGCAAGCGCCTGGCGCTGAAGGACGAGATCTACAGCTTCCTCCGCGCGGCCTGACCGGGCCGCGCCTCCCTGAGCCTGAGGGCGGACTTCGGTCCGCCCGTTTTTTTTCGGGAAACGTCGGCAGCGATCCGGCGCGGGCGGTTTGTCAGCCGGCCTGTTCCGAGGTCTCGTCTGTCCCGGCACCCTCGTTCGTGCCTTCCACCTCGGCCTGGAAGCGCTCGAAGAACTGATCGGCCATCTTGCGGGCAAAGCCGTCGATCAGCCGGGATCCAAGCTGCGCCAGCTTGCCGCCCACCTTGGCGTCGACCTCATAGGAGAGCTCTGTCCCGCCGTCCTCGGCATCGGCCAGCCGCACGTCGGCCCCGCCCTTGGCAAAACCCGCCACGCCGCCCTTGCCCTCGCCCTCGATGCGATAGCTGACGCCCGGCACCACATCGGACAGCCCGACCGCGCCCTTGAACGTGGCCTTCACAGGGCCGACCTTTTGCGTCACGACGGCCTCGAACCCCTCTTCGGGGCTCCCGGTCAGCTCGGAGCAGCCGGGGATGCAGGCGCGCAGCACCTCCGGGTCGTTCAGCGCCTCCCAGACACGGGAGCGCTCTGCGGCGATGGTGCGGCTGCCGGTGAGTTGCATGGGATTCTCCTTGATGGCGCGCCATCCTAGGAGGCGGGGCCGGGGGGCGCAACCAGCCCCGGCCGCCTAGATGCGATAGGGCAGCAGCCCCCGCGCCTGGGGGTCGATCCGCATGCGCCCCTCCAGCGGGGGCACGGCGCGCTGGTGGCAATCGGCCCGCTCGCAGATGCGGCAGGAGATGCCGATGGGCTGGTAGGCCGCGTCGCGTCCAAGGTCGAGATCATCGGCATAGACAAGCGCGCCCGCATGCACGACCTCGCAGCCCAGGCCCATGGCAAAGCGGCGCACCGGCGCGCGCCATGCGCCCCCGGGCTTGGAGATGTCCCGCGCCAGACAGAAATAGCGCACGCCATCGGGCGTTTCGGCCAATTGGCGAAGGAAACGGCCCGGTGTCTCGAAGGCCTGATGGACATTCCACAGCGGGCAGGCCCCGCCAAAGCGGGCGAATTGCAGGCGGGTCGCGGAATGGCGCTTGGTGATGGTGCCGGCCTGATCCACCCGGACGAAGAAGAACGGCACGCCCCGCGCACCGGGCCGCTGCAGGGTGGACAGGCGATGTGCCACCTGCTCGATCGAGGCGCCGAAGCGCTCGGCCAGCCGCTCCAGGTCGTGACGGGTGGAGCGGGCGGCGGCGAGGAAGGGGCCATAGGGCATCATCGCCGCCCCGGCGAAGTAATTGGCCAGCCCCACCCGGGCGATGTCGCGGGCCTCGTCCGATCCGAAGCGTGCTTCGCGCAGCACCGCCTCGATCAGGTCGCCATGGGTCTCCTGGGCGGTGTGGTGCAGCATCTGGAACAGCTGTGTCTCGGGCGGGCTGGCGGCCGAGAGCATGAGCGTTCGGCTGCGCGGCTCATAGCGGCGCAGGTCGGGGCCGTGGTGCAGGCTGACCCGCACCCCCAGCGCCTGCAGCGCCGCCCGGGCCGCGTCGGTGCCCAGCCCGATCCGGCCCGCGAAATCCTCGGCCGCGCGATCGATGGCATCGACGTAATTGTCGCAATAGTGAAAGAAGTCGCGCACCTCTTCCCAGGGGGAGGGGGCGGCCCCGCTGCCCTGTCGGCCTAGCGCCGCGTCCAGCGTGATCAGCCGCTCCTGTGCCTGCCGATAGGCACGATGCAGCATCAGGAAGGCATGGGCCATGCGCGGCGCATTCGCCGCTGTCAGCCGCAGGTCGGACAAGGCGGGGGGCGTGTCGCCAAAGACCGGGTCGGCCAGGGCCTCGCGCAGGTCGGTGATCACCCGCTCGCTGTCGCCTGCGGCCAGTTCCGTGACATCGAGGCCGAATTCCCGCGCCAGCGCCAGCACCACCCGCGACGAGACGGGACGGTTGTTGTTCTCCATCTGGTTGAGATAGGGCAACGACACGCCCAGCCTTGTGGCAAAGGCCTTCTGCGTCAGCTCCAGCCGCTGGCGCATCTCGCGCAGCTTGACCCCGGCATAGACCTTGCCCGCGCGCATCGGCCCCTCCGTGCCTGATGTGGTTTGCAAGGCTCAGCGTAGGCTTTGCAAACCCGCGCCGCAAGCGGCTCAGCCGCGCGGGGTCAGGCGGTTGGTCACCACGAGCGTGAGAAACGCCAGAACCGAGCAGACCATCATCAGCACGATCAGCGGATAGGGCCCCGTGTCCGGGGCCAGCAGCGCCCCTGCCAGCGTGGAGACGCCCGCCCCCCCGCCCAGCATGCTGGCGCCGCCCAGGCCCGCGGCCGTGCCCGCCAGCTGCGGGCGCACGGAGAGCATGGCGGCCATGGCATTGGGCAGCACCGCGCCGTTGCCTACCCCCACGAAGAAGCACAGCCCGAAGAAGGACGCCGGGTGGAAGACGCCCGACGCAAGCAGCACGAAGGACGCGGCCATGCCCAGCCCCATGATGGCCGCGCCGGACAGCGCCATGGGCGCGATGCCCAGCTGCATCGAAAAGCGGCCCGACAGGAAATTGCCGACCAGATAGCCCAGGGCCGTGGGCATGAAATAAAGGCCCAGCTGCCCCGGCGTCAGGCCGAAATATTCGGTTCCGACATAGGGCGCGCCACCGAGGAAGGCGAAGAAGGCCCCTCCCGCAAAGGCCGCCGTCAGGCAATAGCCCCAGAAGCGGCGGGAGCGGAACAGGATCGGATAATCCCGCACCTGGTCGCGGAACCGACCGCCGCGATTGGCCGCCGTCTCGCCCAGGTCGGCCCAGGCCAGCAGCGTCACGGCAATGCCGCACAAGAGCAGGAAGATGAAGGAGGCCTGCCAGCCGAAAGCCTCGTCGAGCAGCCCGCCGATGGCCGGGCCGACCATCGGCACCACCGCCATGCCCATGGTGACATAGCCCAGCATCGAGGCGGCCTGCGCCTCGGGCACCATGTCGCGCACCACCGCGCGTGCCAGCACCAGCGCCGTCACGATGACCGCCTGACACATGCGGAAGAACAGGAATGTCTCGACATTGGGGGCCAGCAGCGTGCCGACGGTGGCGAGGGTGAAGAGAACGCATCCACCCAGGATCACGGGCCTGCGCCCGTAGCGGTCCGACAGGGGGCCGACGAACAGCTGCAACAGCCCGTTCACCGCCAGATACAGCGCCACCGAAAGCTGCATCACCTTGTAATCGGTGTCGAACCAGGCCGTCATGTTGGGAAGCGACGGCAGAAAGACGTTCATCGACAGCGTCGCCAGCCCGGTGAGCAGGATCAGGGTGATGATATGGGGCGGAGTCGTCCGATCGAGAAACCGGACAATGGGGCGCGGATGCATAAGGCGGTGATAGGGCCGGGGTGGCGGCTTGTCCATCAGGCCGGGGGATGGAGTCGCGGTTTTTCACGCGTGAAGCATTCCGCCATGCAACATGGGGCGTTCCTGTTCCCCGCGCACCACGTATTTGCAGATTGGCAGTATGCAAACCGGCCTTAGCTAATGCTTTGCAAATTAGCGAGGTTTCCCTTTCCCCGCCCGGCGAATTCGATATGGTCCGCCAACACAGACCCGGGAGGAGCCATGAACGCGATCCTGAAGGAACTCGAGGCGCGCCGCGCCGCGGCCCGGCTGGGCGGCGGGCAGACGCGTATCGATGCCCAGCACGCCAGGGGCAAGCTGACCGCGCGGGAGCGGGTGGAGCTTCTGCTCGATGAGGGCAGCTTCGAGGAATACGACACGTTCGTGGCCCATCGCTGCGTCGATTTCGGCATGGCCGGGAACCGGCCCTATGGTGACGGGGTGGTGACCGGCTGGGGCACGATCAACGGTCGTCAGGTCTATGTGTTCAGCCAGGATTTCACCGTCTTCGGCGGCTCCCTGTCGGAAACGCATGCCCAGAAGATCTGCAAGATCATGGATATGGCGGTGCAGAACGGCGCGCCGGTCATCGGCATCAACGACTCGGGCGGGGCCCGCATCCAGGAAGGTGTCGCCAGCCTTGCCGGCTATGCCGAGGTGTTCCAGCGCAACGTGCTGGCCTCGGGCGTGGTGCCCCAGATCAGCCTGATCATGGGCCCCTGCGCGGGCGGGGCCGTCTATTCGCCTGCGATGACCGATTTCATCTTCATGGTCCGCGACAGCTCCTACATGTTCGTGACCGGGCCCGACGTGGTCAAGACCGTCACCAACGAGGTCGTCACCGCCGAGGAACTGGGCGGGGCCTCGACCCACACCACCCGCTCCTCCGTGGCCGACGGGGCCTGCGAGAACGACATCGAGCTGTTGCTGGAAACCCGGCGCCTGTTCGACTTCCTGCCCCTCAACAACCGCGAGAAGGCCCCTGTGCGGCCCTTCTTCGACGATCCCGAGCGGGTGGAGCCCAGCCTCGATACGCTGGTGCCCGAGAACCCCAACCAGCCCTATGACATGAAGGAGCTGATCCTCAAGCTGGCCGACGAGGGCGATTTCTTCGAAATCCAGAAGGATTTCGCCCGCAACATCGTCGTGGGCTTCATCCGGCTGGAGGGGCAGACCGTGGGCGTGGTGGCCAACCAGCCCATGGTGCTGGCCGGGTGCCTCGATATCGACAGCTCGCGCAAGGCCGCCCGCTTCGTGCGGTTCTGCGACGCCTTCGAGATCCCGTTGCTGACGCTGGTGGACGTGCCCGGCTTTCTGCCTGGCACGGGGCAGGAATACGGCGGCGTGATCAAGCATGGCGCAAAGCTGCTCTATGCCTATGCCGAGGCGACGGTGCCCAAGGTCACGGTGCTGACCC
>JAFIEC010000064.1 GCA_020832725.1 Paracoccaceae bacterium
AGGCGATGTATCCCGATCAGGTGAAGGTGCTGGGCGCCGATGTCGTGCTCGGCAACACCTATCACCTGATGCTGCGCCCGGGGGCCGAACGGGTGGCGCGGCTGGGGGGGCTGCATCGTTTCATGAACTGGGACCGCCCCATCCTCACCGATTCGGGCGGCTTTCAGGTCATGAGCCTCGCCGAGTTGCGCGAACTGACCGAGGAGGGGGTCCGCTTCCGGTCGCATATCGACGGAAGCCGGCACATGCTCAGCCCGGAAACCTCGATGGAGATACAGCGGCTGCTGGGCTCGGATATCGTGATGGCTTTCGATGAATGCACGCCATGGCCCGCCACCGAGGCCCAGGCGGCGGCCTCGATGCACCTTTCGATGCGCTGGGCGGAGCGGTCGCGCGCGGCCTTTAGCGACCGGCCGGGACATGCGCTGTTCGGAATCCAGCAGGGGTCGGTGTTTCCCGACCTGCGCGCCGAAAGCGCCGAGCGGCTGATCGCCATCGGCTTTGAGGGCTATGCGATCGGCGGGCTGGCCGTGGGCGAGGGGCAGGCGCACATGTTCGCGGTGCTCGACGTGGCCCCGGCGATGCTGCCCGAGGACCGGCCCCGCTATCAGATGGGCGTGGGCAAGCCCTCCGACATCCTCGGCGCGGTAGAGCGGGGGGTGGACATGTTCGATTGCGTCCTGCCCACCCGCTCGGGACGCACTGGTCAGGCCTGGACGGCGGGCGGCCCGGTCAACCTGCGCAACGCCCGCCACCGCGACGACCCCGGCCCGCTGGAAGATGATTGCGACTGTCCCGCCTGCAGGGGCTATTCGCGCGCCTATCTGCACCACCTCGTGCGCTCGGGCGAGATCCTGGGCGCGATGCTGCTGACATGGCACAACCTGCGCCATTACCAACGCCTGATGGCCGGGCTGCGCGCGGCGATCGAGGCGGGGCGGCTGGAGGCCCATGCGGCAGGGCTTCGGGCCCGCTGGGCCGAGGGAGATGTGCCGCCGCTCTGAGGCACCCTTGCGGGTGATGGTGACGCAGGCGGCGTCTTCGGCACGGAGCGGCAACATCGCGCCACAAGGGCGGGGCCGACGCCCGCCCCGGGGGCGCGGAACCCGCCCGGGCCTCAGGGCCGCACCGGCCGCGACCCGCCCTGCATCGTCAGCGCCTCGGGCCAGCCGAAAGCCTGCTCGTACCCATAGAGAAGCAGCGCCGCCGCGATGATGCCGAAGACCAGCATCACCATCTGCCAGCTCGGCGGGTTGCGCGCCCAGCGATACATGCGCAGCAACCAGCGCAGGTTCCACATGGCTCAGTCTCCGGCCATCCGCACCTTGCCGATAAAGGGCAGGTTGCGGTTGCGCTGGGCATAGTCGATGCCGTACCCCACCACGAATTCATCGGGGATCTCGAAGCCGGTCCACGTCGCCCGCACCTCCACCTCCCGGCGCGAGGGCTTGTCGAGCAGGGCACAGACCTCCAGCCGGCGGGGGGCCCGGGCGCGCAGCAGCGTCAGCACATGGGCCAGCGTGTGCCCGGTATCCACGATATCCTCGACCACCAGCACGTCGCGGCCCTCGATCTCTCCGCGCAGGTCCTTGAGGATGCGCACCTCGCGAGAGCTTTCCATGCCGCTGCCATAGGAAGAGGCCTCAAGGAAATCGACCTCCACCGGCAGGTCGATCTCGCGCACCAGATCGGCGATGAAGACGAAGGAGCCGCGCAGCAGGCCCACCACCACCAGTTTGTCGGTGCCGCCGAAGGCGTCGGTGATCTCGGCCGCCAGCGCCTCGACCCGGGCAGCGATCGACTTGGCCGAAATCATCTGTTCAACGGAATAGGGCGTCTCGGTCATTCTGTCCCCTTGCAATCCCGGCGGCACTTGGCCAGAACCCGCCCGACCCGAAGGAGCCTGGTCCGTCCCACATGCCCAGCCACGCGGAAAAACGCAAGCTGCCCTGGTCCGCCGACGAGATGTACGGCCTCGTCGCCGATGTGGAGGCCTATCCGCAATTCCTGCCTTGGTGCTCGGCCGCGCGCAACCGCGCGCGCCGCCCGCTGACCGGGGGAGCCCCCGGCGAAGAGGTGCTGGATGCCGATCTGGTGATCTCGTTCAAGGTCTTTCGCGAGCGGTTCGGCAGCCGCGTCACCCTGCGCCCCGGGGCGCGGGTGATCGAGGTGGAATATCTTGACGGGCCGTTTCGCTACCTGCACAACCGCTGGGTCTTCATCCCCCGGGAAGACGGCGGATGCGAGGTCGATTTCTCGGTGGATTTCGAGTTTCGCAACCGCCTGCTGCAGACCGTGATCGGCGTTGTCTTCGGCGAGGCGGTGCAGCGCATGGTGCGCGCCTTCGAGACCCGGGCCGCCGCACTCTACGGGCCGCGAGGAGGTGGGAAATGACGTTGCTTGCCGAACGCCTCGCCGCCTTTGCCGCAGCACCTGTCCGGCCTTCACCCGAGGCCCGGGCCATCCTTGCGCTGTCGGCGCTGGACTGGGCTGCGGTGGGGATCGCGGGTGTGCCCGAGCCGGTGGCGACGCTGCTGCGCGAGATGGCTGCCCATGAGGGCGGGCGGCCCGAAGCCAGCGCGCTGGGCCATGAGGCGCGCCTGCCCGCCCGGGCAGCGGCGCTGGTGAATGGCGCGACCTCGCATGCGCTGGATTACGACGACACCCATTTTGCCCATATCGGCCATCCCTCGGTGGTCATCCTGCCCGCATCGCTGGCCGCAGCCGAGGTGGCGGGGGCCGGAATGGAGGCGATGCAGGAGGCCGCGCTGATCGGGGCGGAGGTCTCGATTCGCGTCGGCCTGTGGCTGGGTCGGGGCCATTACGAGACCGGCTTTCACCAGACCGCCACCGCCGGTGCCTTTGGCGCGGCTGCCGCCGCAGCACGGCTGCTGGGGTGCGGCGCGGACGGGGTCGCCCATGCGCTGGGGCTGGTCTCGACCCGGGCGGCGGGCCTGAAATCGCAGTTCGGCACCATGGGCAAGCCCTACAACGCGGGCCTTGCCGCTGCAGGCGGGCTTGAGGCGGCGCTGCTGGCGCGGGCGGGGTTCGTCTCGGCCCCCGCCGCGCTGGACGGCCCCCAGGGTTTTGGGCCCACCCATGCCGGAGCGGGCGACCTCTCGGCCTTTGACGGGCTGGGCGAGGAATGGCTCTTTCCGCAGGTGGCCCACAAGTTCCACGCCTGCTGCCACGGCCTGCACGCCATGCTGGAGGCGCTGGGCACCCTTGCCCCCGGCACCGCGCCCGATCAGGTAGAAGGGGTGGAGGTGGCCGTGCATCCCCGCTGGCGCGATGTGTGCGACATCGCGCAGCCCCGAACCGGGCTGGAGGCCAAGTTCAGCTATCGCCTGACGGCGGCCATGGCGCTTGCGGGGCGGGAGACGGCGGCGCTGTCCACCTTCTCACAGGCCGCCTGCACCGACCCTGCGCTGATGGCGCTGGCCGAGCGGGTGGAGGTGCGGGGGGATGCATCGCTGCCCGACACGGTTGCGCGGGTGCGGCTGCGGCTGCGGGGTGGCGCTGCACATGAGGCCGCCCATGACCTTGCCGCCCCCATGCCGCTGGAGGCGCGCGCGGCGCGGGTGCGCCGCAAGGCCGCAGCCCTGCTGGGAGAGCCGCGCGCGCAGGCGCTGGAGCAGGCGCTGGCGGGCCCGGCGCTGGAGCCGTTCTGCGCGCTGCTGCGCAAGCCCTGCGATGCCGGGGCGGTGCCCGCGCCCTGAGACGGCAGGCTCAGCCCCGCGCGGGGCCGATCCGCTCGATGCTCCCGACAAGGCGGGTGGCGGTTCCCAGCGCGCAATCGGCGGCCGCGGCCATCTGGGGCAGCAGCATCCATTCCAGCGTCCAGGCCGCGCCCGAGCGTTCGCCCTCGGCCACCAGCGCCTGCATCAGCCCGCCCGATTGCGTGGCCGAGAACCGTGCCAGTGTCACCAGCACCTCTGCTGCCACCGGGTTGTTCTTGTGCGGCATCGCCGAAGAGCCGCCCGCGCCGCGAAGGGCCAGCTCTCCGCCCAGCGCCATGAGCGCGGCATCCTGCCCGATCTTGCCCAGCGCGCCGGTCAGCCGGGCCAGCCAGCCCCCGTATTCGACCACCCGCCCACGTTCCGTCCCCCAGGCGGTGCCCGGGTCCGACAGGCCCAGACGCGCGGCCATGCGCGCAGCGATCGCCGCGCCATGGGGCCCAAAGCCCCGCCGGTCACCCACCGGGCCGCCCAGCTGCAATGCCTCGACCCTGGGGCGCAGGCGGGCCAGCTCGTCCGACAGGGCGGGGAGGGGTGCCGCCCATCCTGTGATGCGATGGGCCGCCGCGATGGGCAGCGCGGGCTGCATCCGGGTCACCCCCATGATGTCGGTGGTGCCATGGGTCGCCGCAAGTTCGCCCAGCGCCCCGTGCAGCGCCTGCAGCCGCGGGGCAAGGGCGGTGTTGAACGCCTGAACCGACAGCGCCAGCGCCGTGTCGATCGCGTCCTGCCTGGTCGCGCCGCGGTGCAGGGCAGCGGCGGCCTCGCTGCCCATGGCCCCGCGCATCTGTGCCACCAGCGCGGGCCCCACCACCCCGTCGCGGGCCGTGCCCCCGGCCAGCTCCCGCCGGTCTGCGCGAAAGGCCGACAGCGCGCGATCCACGGCGCGGGCGACCCCCGGCGCGATCAGCCCCGCCTCGGCCAGCGCCTCGTTCAGGGCGGCCTCGAAGGCGACCATGCGCGCCACCATCCCGGCGGCGGCAAAGGCGCGCCCCGCATCCGGCGCGGCGAACAGCCCGCCCAGAAGCGAATCCTCGAATGGCCCCATTCGTCCCTCTCCACCGCCAGCGCCAGCGCCGAAGGCCCGGCGCGGCCTGCCTCAGACGGCCTCGATGGCCAGCGCGATGCCCTGACCCACGCCCACGCACATGGTGGAGAGCGCGCGCCGCCCCCCTGTCAGCTTCAGCTGCAGGGCCGCCGTGCCGACGATGCGCGCCCCCGACATCCCCAGCGGATGGCCCAGCGCTATGGCCCCGCCATTGGGGTTCACGCGGGCATCGTCATCCGCGATGCCAAGGCCCCGCAGCACGGCAAGGCCCTGGGCCGCGAAGGCCTCGTTGAGTTCGATCACGTCGAAATCCTGCACCGACATGCCCAGTCGCGCGGTCAGCTTCTGCACGGCGGGAACCGGGCCGATGCCCATCACCCGCGGCGCGACACCGGCCGTCCCGCCCCCCAGAACCCGCGCGATGGGTGTGAGGCCGTGCCGGGCCGCCGCCGCCCCCGAGGCGATGATCAGGGCTGCGGAACCATCGTTCACGCCGCTGGCATTGCCCGCCGTGACGCTGCCGCCCTTGCGGAAGGGTGCGCGCAGGGCGGCGAGTTTCTCCAGCGTGGTGCCGCGCGGGTGCTCGTCCTGCGCCACCACCAGCGGGTCGCCCTTGCGCTGGGGGATGCTCACCGGGGTGATCTCCTGCGACAGGCGCCCGTTCTCCTGCGCGGCCAGCGCCCTTTGCTGGCTGCGCAGGGCAAAGGCGTCCTGATCGGCGCGGGAGATGCCATGCTCCTCGGCGACGTTCTCGGCCGTCTCGGGCATGGAATCGATGCCGTATTGCGCCTCCATCGCGGCATTGACGAAGCGCCAGCCGATGGTTGTGTCATAGACCGCATTGGCGCGCGAAAAGGCCGTATCGGCCTTGGGCATGACGAAGGGCGCGCGCGACATGCTCTCCACCCCGCCGGCGATGGCGATGTCGATCTCTCCGGCCTTGATGGCGCGGGCGGCGGCGGCCACCGCATCCATGCCCGAGCCGCACAGCCGGTTGAGCGTGGTGCCCGGCACCTCCACCGGCAGGCCCGCGAGCAGGGCCGCCATGCGCGCAACGTTGCGGTTGTCCTCTCCGGCCTGGTTGGCGCAGCCGAAATACACCTCGTCCAGCGCGGCCCAGTCCACGCCCGCATTGCGCGCCATCAGCGCGGCGATGGCATGAGCACCCAGATCGTCGGGCCGTACAGAGGACAGCGCGCCGCCATAGCGGCCGATGGGGGTGCGGATATAGTCGCAGATGAAGGCTTCGGTCATTCTGTCCTCTCAGCCGCCATGGGCAATGCGCGTGCGTTCCTTCAGGGCGCGCAGCACGTCCAGTTCGGTCTCTGTGGGGGCGGGGGTTTCGCTCAGGCCCGGCGCAAAGGCGACCGTCCAGCCGACCGTCTCCTGTACCGCCTCGCGGGTGACGCCGGGGTGCAGGCTGGTGACGGTGAATTCCCGGCTTTGGGGATCGGGCTCCCAGATGGCGAGGTCGGTGATCAGCAAGGTGGGCCCCGCCGTGGTGATGCCCAGCCGCTGGCGATGATCGCCCCCCTCGCCATGCCCAAAGGAAGTGAAGAAGTCGATCGTCTCGACAAAGCCGCGCCGCGACTGCTTCATCGTGATGTAGACCTTCTGCGACAGCGAGGCGATCTCGGGCGCGCCGCCGCCGCCGGGCAGGCGGGTGCGGGGGGCGTGGTAGTCGCCCACCACGGTGGTGTTGATGTTGCCGAAACGGTCGATCTGGGCCGCGCCCAGAAAGCCCACGCTGATGCGCCCGCCCTGCAGCCAGTAGCGGAACATCTCGGGCACCGGCACGGTCGTGACGGCGGTTTCGCACAGCTCGCCGTCACCGATGGACAGCGGCAGCACTTCGGGTGCCGTGCCGATCGTGCCGCTTTCATAGATCAGCGTGATCCCGGGCGCATGGGTCAGGCGGGCCACGTTGCAGGCCGCCGACGGCGCGCCGATGCCGACAAAGCACACATCGTCATCGCGCAGCGCCCGGGCGGCGGCGATGGTCATCATCTCGTCGGGGGAAAAGGGCTGTCTGCTCATGTCCGCAACTCCCGGACCCGCTCGGCAAAGACCTGCGGCCCCTGACCCAGCACATGCTCCTCCATCCACGCGCGGAACGCCTCGCGGTCGCCGGCGATGGCGTCCCAGGCGATATAGGCGGCATTGTCGCGCCCGTAATAGCCATGCGCATATGAGGGATGCGCCCCCCCCGGGACCACGGCGATGGCCGCGATCGTCCAGCGCGGCAGCACGCAGGCGTTGGGATGCGCGCCAAGATCGTCCACGATCTCCTCCACCGTCACGATAGCCGCGCGGCGGGCGGCCAGCACCGCCTCCTTCTGGACGCCGACGATGCCCTCGATCAGCACATTGCCCGCGCGGTCGGCCTTTTGCGCATGGATGAAGCTGACATCGGGGCGCAGGGCGGGCACGGCGGCCAGTTCCTCGCCGGTGAAGGGGCAGGTGACGTGGCGGATGTTCGGGTTCACCCCGGCCAGTCCCGCGCCCTTGTAGCCGCGAAACACCGCCATCGGCAGCCCGGCCGCCCCCGCCTCCCAGGCATTGGCCATGGCGGCGTGGGAATGCTCCTCGATCTCGATGGGCCGGGGCCAGCCATTCTCCACCGCGTCGCGGAACCGCCTCAGCAGGCCCACGCCCGGATTGCCCGCGTAGGAAAAGATCATCCTGCGCACGAGGCCCATGCCGATCATCTGGTCATAGACCAGATCGGGCGTCATGCGGATCAGCGTCAGATCCCCGATGCCCTGACGGATGACCTCATGCGCGGCGGCGTGGGGGATGAGATGGGTGAAGCCCTCGAAGGCCACCGTATCGCCCTGCCGCAGATGGGCAGAGACCGCCGCGCCCAGTTCCATGAAGCGTGCCATTCCGCGCCCTCAGATGTCGAAGAAAACGGTTTCGTCCGCGCCCTGCAGGCGAATGTCGAAACGATAGCGCCCCCCGCCCAGCGACTGCGCCACCAGCGTGGGACGGCGCACCGCATGCTCCACGAGGTTGAGCACCGGGTCGGCGGCAAGGGCGGCCTCGTCCTCGGGGAAATACATCCGCGTGTGCAGGCCGATGTTGATGCCACGGGCCACCACCCAGAACTGGATATGCGGCGCCTGCATCCGCCCGTCGGGCCAGGGCACGGGGCCGGGGCGAATGGTCTCGAAGCGGAACGCGCCGCTCTCCTGATCGGAGGGGCAGCGCCCGAAACCGGCAAAGGCCGGATCGGCCGAGCCGCGTGTCTCGTTCGGCGAGGGGTAGAGGCCAGCGGCATCGGCCTGCCAGATCTCCACCAGCGCATCGCGCAGCACGCTGCCCGAGCCGTCGATCACCTGACCCTCGATCACCACGCGCTCGCCCCGGGTGCGGTCCGAGATCATGCGCGAGCCGAGGTCGTGGGGATAGACGCCCGCGATCCCGGCGAAATTCGGGGTCAGCCCGATATGCACATAGGGCCCCGCAGTCTGGCTGGGGGTTTCCTTGAGGCTGTCGGTAAGGTTCGTCCTGCGCATCACATCCCCTCGGGGCGGTTTTCGAAGAAGGTGGCCTTGCGCCCGCGCAGCACGATGTCAAAGCGCCAGGCGATCGAGTCGAAGGGCTGGGTGTTGTCCATGTCCAGCCGCGCCACCAGCCTGTCGATCGCATCGGCCTGCGGGATCGTGGCGATGATGGGACAATGCCCGATCAGCGGATCGCCCTCGAAATACATCTGGGTGATCAGCCGCTGGGCAAAACCCGCCCCCCAGAGCGAAAAGTGGATATGCGCGGGCCGCCAGTCGTTGGGCCGGTTCATCCACGGATAGGGGCCGGGCCGGACGGTGCGGAAGGCATAGGCACCGTCGGCATCGGTCACCACCCGCCCGCAGCCGCCGAAATTCGGATCGAGCGGTGCAAGATAGCCATCCTTGCGGTGGCGATAGCGCCCCCCCGCATTGGCCTGCCACACCTCGATCAGCGCGCCCGGCACCGGGCGGCCGCGCTCGTCCAGAAGCCGCCCGTGCACCACGATCCGCTCGCCGATGGCGCTTTCGCCCGGGGTGGCGGCATTGGCGGTCAGGTCGTGGTCCAGCGGGCCGAGGATGTCATGGCCGAAAACCGGCCCCGCCAGGTCGCCCGCGCTGTTCTCCAGCGAGATGAGCGCGCGGCGCGGCGCGCGCAGCACGCTGGACTTGTAGCCCGGATGATAGGCGGGCGGGTGCCAGGCGAAATCGCGTGGATAGAAGGTGCCCCGTTCGGGGGCTGCGTTGCTGCTCATGGGGTCTTCTCCTCGGCCGGCCCGGCGGGGTCCATCCGGGCCAGTGTCTCGCGCGCGATGCGGATGGCGCTGTTGGCGGCGGGAACGCCCGCATAGATCGCCACGTGCAGCAGCGCCTCGCGGATGTCCTCGGGGCTGGCGCCGGTGCGGGCGGTGGCGCGAACATGCATGGCCAGCTCTTCCTCGTGACCGAGAGCCGCGAGCAGCGCGATGGTCAGCATCGAGCGTTCTCGCATGGTCAGCCCGGGGCGGGACCAGACATGGCCCCAGGCGGCCTCGGTGATCATGTGCTGAAAGGGGGTGTCGAAATCGGTCTTGGCGGCCTCGGCGCGATCGACATGGGCATCACCCAGCACCTTGCGCCGAGTGGCCATGCCCCGCTCGTGCATATCCTGCGACATGCCTCATCCTCCCGCGCAGGGTGATGGCACAGGCGGCGCGGGAAGGAAAGTCCCTCGCAGCCTGCGCGATGCGCGCCGGGGGCGCGTGGCACGGGCGCGCAGGCCGCCGCCCCGTGCGGCGCTGACGCAGGCCCTCAAGCTGCGGCGCGGGCGCGCGGC
>JAFIEC010000067.1 GCA_020832725.1 Paracoccaceae bacterium
CGGGGGCGCCAACGCCGCCCGCCGCCGAACCGACACATGCGCCGACCGCACCGGCACCCGCGCCCGCGCCCGCGCCCGAACCGTCGCCAGAGCCGGCGCGCGCCACGGAGCCGGCGCCGGAGCCCGCGCCAATAGCTGAAACCGCGCCCGCGCCGGCACCAGAGCCGCAACAGGCGGCACCCGCACCCGCGCCCTCGGGCGATGGGGTCAAGCCGGCGCTGCTGTCTGCGCCACGGGGCGGGCAGGCCGACGATCTCAAGCGTATCCGCGGCATCGGCCCGGGCCTTGAGAAAGAGCTGAACGCCGCGGGCGTCTATCACATCGACCAGATCGCGGCCTGGAGCGCCGAAGAAGTGGCCTGGGCCGATCAGAACCTGGTCAGGTTCAAGGGCCGCGTTTCGCGCGATGACTGGGTGGGCCAGGCCCGCCAGCTTGACGAAGGCGGCGAGACCGATTTCTCGAGGAAGGTGGACAAGGGTGGCGTCTACGAATGACAAACGGCGCAGGCGGCGGGTCGCTCCGGCGGCCCCGCCCCCTCAGCCCCCGCGCCCGCCCATGCCCTTGCAGGCACGGGTGGCGGGCGTCGTGATCGTGGTGGCGATGGTCGCCTGGATGGGGGCGTCGGTTCTGGGAGGGGCGATGGGTCTGCCGCCGCGCTTTGCCTTCCTCTTCGATTTTGCGGCGCTGGCGGCGTTCTTCTGGGCGCTGGTGGTGCTGTTTCAGGTCTGGCGCGCGCGCCAGCCGCACGGGGACAGCTGAATGCTCAAGGATCAGGATCGTATCTTCACCAACCTTTATGGCATGCACGAGCGCAGCCTGGCCGGTGCGCGCAGGCGTGGTCAGTGGGACGGTACCGCCGCGCTGATCGGCAAGGGGCGCGACTGGATCGTCAACGAGGTGAAGGCGTCGGGCCTGCGCGGGCGTGGTGGCGCAGGCTTTCCCACGGGGCTGAAATGGTCCTTCATGCCCAGGGAAAGCGATGGTCGGCCCGCCTATCTGGTGGTCAATGCCGACGAATCCGAGCCCGGCACCTGCAAGGACCGGGAAATCATGCGCCACGATCCCCACACCCTGATCGAGGGCTGCCTGATCGCAGGCTTCGCCATGGGGGCGCACGCCGGATACATCTATATCCGCGGCGAATACATCCGCGAGCGTGAGGCGCTTCAGGCCGCCATCGACGAGGCCTACGAGGCGGGCTTGCTGGGGCGTGATGCCGCAGGCTCCGGCTGGGACTTCGAGCTGTACCTGACCCATGGGGCCGGGGCCTATATCTGCGGCGAGGAGACGGCGCTGCTCGAAAGCCTCGAGGGGCGCAAGGGAATGCCCCGGATGAAGCCGCCCTTTCCGGCGGGATCGGGCCTTTATGGCTGCCCGACCACGGTCAACAATGTCGAGAGCATCGCGGTGGTGCCCACCATCCTGCGCCGGGGTGCCGAAGGGTGCGCGGGGGTTCGCCGGCCCAACAACGCGGGAACCAAGGTGTTTGCGATCTCGGGTCATGTGAACAACCCCTGTGTCGTCGAGGAGGAGATGTCGATCCCGCTGCGCGAGCTGATCGACCGCCATTGCGGCGGTGTGCGCGGCGGCTGGGACAACCTCAAGGCGGTGATCCCGGGCGGGGCCTCGGTGCCGCTTCTTCCAGCATCGCAATGCTCCGACGCAATCATGGATTTCGACTGGCTGCGCGAGAAACGGTCGGGGCTGGGCACTGCGGCGGTAATCGTGATGGACCAGAGCACCGATGTCATAAAGGCGATCTGGCGGCGCTCGGCCTTCTACAAGCACGAAAGCTGCGGCCAGTGCACCCCCTGCCGCGAGGGAACCGGCTGGATGATGCGGGTGATGGACCGTCTGGTGCGCGGCGAGGCCGAGATCGAGGAGATCGACATGCTGCTCGCCGTGACCAAGCAGGTGGAGGGGCACACGATCTGTGCGCTGGGCGACGCGGCCGCCTGGCCGATCCAGGGCCTGATCCGGCATTTCCGCGACGAGATCGAGGACCGCATCCGCGGTCGTCAAAGCTATGGGGTGGCGGCGCAATGAACGGTCGGACAATCGGGCGGATCGGGCTTGCTCTGTGCGTGGTGCTGGTGGTCTCGGCCTGCGGCCAGCGCCGCGAGGTGCAGCGCTTCGACGGCCAGGTATTTCGCGCCAGCATCTCCCAGGGCGAGGAACGGCGCGATTTCGTGGTGCAGGTGGGGCCCGAGACCGGCAGCTATCTCGGCGCGGTCGAGGCCGCCCGATTCGAGGCCAACCGCTTCTGCATCGAGCGCTTCGGCAGGTCGGATCATCGCTGGGAGGTGGGGCCGGGTACGCCCGACACGGCGATCCCCCGGCGCGCCGATGCCCGGGTGTTCAGCGGACAATGCCGCCCCTGACGGGGCGGCGGCAGTGACAGGCGGCGCGCGCGGCCACGGGCCGGGCGCGGCAGGAACAACAGGGCGGGAGGCGAAGGCGCGACAGGCCGGGCCCGCCCGTCGGCACGAGAGGCAAGGCACATGGCCAATCTGCGCAAGATCATCATCGACGATACCGAGATCGAGGTCGATCCGGCACTGACCCTGATTCAGGCCTGCGAGCTTGCGGGCATCGAGATCCCGCGCTTTTGCTATCACGAGCGGCTGTCGATCGCGGGCAATTGCCGGATGTGCCTGGTCGAGGTGGTGGGCGGCCCGCCGAAACCGGCCGCCTCCTGCGCCATGCAGGTCAAGGACCTGCGCCCCGGCCCCGAGGGGGCACCGCCCGTGGTGCGCACCAACTCGCCCATGGTCAAGAAGGCCCGCGAGGGGGTGATGGAATTCCTGCTCATCAACCACCCCCTCGACTGCCCGATCTGCGATCAGGGCGGCGAATGCGACCTGCAGGATCAGGCGATGGCCTATGGCGTCGACTTTTCCCGCTTTCGCGAACCCAAGCGCGCGGTGGACGATCTCGACCTCGGCCCGCTGGTGGAAACCCACATGACGCGCTGCATCAGCTGCACCCGCTGCGTGCGCTTCACCACCGAGGTGGCGGGGGTTTCGGTCATGGGCCAGACCGGCCGGGGCGAGGATGCCGAGATCACCACCTATCTGGGCGCGCTGATCGAATCGGAGTTGCAGGGCAATATCATCGACCTGTGCCCCGTCGGTGCGCTCGTCTCCAAGCCCTATGCCTTTACCGCGCGCCCGTGGGAGCTGACCAAGACCGAGACCGTGGACGTGATGGACGCGCTGGGCAGCAGCATCCGCGTGGATGTGAAGGGGCGCGAGGTCATGCGCATCCTGCCCCGCAACCATGATGGCGTGAACGAGGAGTGGATTTCCGACAAGACCCGCTTCGTGTGGGATGGGCTGCGCCGCCAGCGGCTGGACCGGCCCTATGTCCGCGATGCGGGCAAGTTGCGTCCTGCCTCGTGGGACGAGGCGCTGGGCCGGGCCGCCGAGGCGTTGCGGGGCGGCAAGGTCGCGGGCCTTGTGGGCGATCTCGCACCGGTCGAGGCGGCGTTTTGGCTGAAGGGGGTGGTCGAGGGCCTGGGCGGGGTGGTGGAATGCCGCACCGATGGCGCGGCCCTGCCCCCGGGCAACCGGCTGGCCTATGTCGGGAATGCGGCGATCGAGGATATCGACAGCGCCCGGTTCATCCATCTGATCGGCACCAACCCCCGCGCAGAGGCACCTGTCCTGAATGCGCGCATTCGCAAGGCGTGGCTTGCCGGGGCCCGGATCGCGCTGGTGGGTGAGGCGGTCGATCTGACCTATGATTATGCCCATCTCGGAACCGATGGCGCGGCGCTGGCGGCGCTGCTGGCCGGGCTGCAGTACAGCGAGCAGGAGCGGGCGCAGGACGCGCCGTCGCTTGTGATTGTGGGGCAGGGGGCGCTGACGGGTGCGGATGGCGCGGCGGTGCTGGCCGCCGCCATGCGCCTTGCCGAAGCGACGGGCTCGGGATTTCTGGTGCTGCACAGCGCGGCATCGCGCGTCGGGGCCATGGATGTGGACGCCACCTGCGAGGGCGGGCTGTCTGCGGCGCTGGACGGGGCGGCCACGGTGCTGGCGCTGGGCGTGGACGAGATCGACATTCCCGCCGGGCCGACTGTGATCTATCAGGGCAGCCACGGCGACCGGGGCGCGCATCGGGCCGACATCATCCTGCCTGCCGCCGCCTGGACCGAGGAGAACGGCCTTTTCGTCAACACCGAAGGGCGGCCGCAACTGGCCCTGCGCGCGGGCTTTCCGCCCGGCGAGGCGCGGGAGAACTGGGCGATCCTGCGGGCGCTGTCGGGGCGTCTTGACGCGCCCCTGCCCTGGGACAGCCTGGCGCAGCTGCGCCGCGCGCTGATGGAGGCGCATCCCCATCTGGGTGCGATCGACGAGGTGCCGGAAAACAGCGGCACGCGCTTGCCCGAGGGCGCGCCGGGCACCGTCGCTTTCGCAAGCCCCGTGCGCGATTTCCACCTGACCAATCCCATCGCCCGCGCCTCGGCCCTGATGGGCGAGATGTCGCGCATGGCTGCGGGGCGGCGCATGAAGGTCGCTGCGGAATGACCCTGCGTGCCCCCCTTGCCCTGGGGCCGGTGCTTGCGCTGGCGCTGGGTGGCACCCTGTCGGCCTGTGACGCGCCCGAAGGCGCGGGCAGGGCGGCGGATGCGCCCTTTGCGCCGGTCTACATGGGGGTCGAGACGCGGCTGCTGGATTCCGAGCTGGTCAATCTGCGGGTGGTGATGCGCGGCGCACGCGACCGGGCGGACGTGGACGCCTATGCGCGTTGCGCCGCAGCGCAATACACGCTGATCCGCGGCTATGGTTTTTCCCGTCATCTGCGCACGAACATCGCGGTTCGGGATGGCCTTTGGCAGGCCGATGCGGTTTATACCGTCTCGGCCGCGCTGCCCGAAGGGCTGCGCACGCTGGATGCCGAGGTCGTGGTCGAGGATTGCGCCGCCAAGGGCATTCCCACGGTATGAGAACGGACAGGCAGGCATGAGCGCGTTTCTTTCCACCGGCATGGGCACCTTCGTCATCATCCTGGCGCAGGTTCTGGCGATGGTCGCCTTCGTGATGATCTCGCTGCTGTTCCTCGTATATGGCGACCGCAAGATCTGGGCCGCAGTGCAGATGCGGCGCGGACCGAATGTCGTGGGTGCCTTTGGCCTGCTGCAATCGGTCGCGGATGCGGCGAAATACGTCTTCAAGGAGGTCGGCGTGCCTGCGGGTGCCGACCGG
>JAFIEC010000076.1 GCA_020832725.1 Paracoccaceae bacterium
GATGGGGGATAGATACGCCTGCCTGCCCGTGCTTCAAGGCGGCCCACGCAGGCGTGAGGCCGTCAGCCCAGCGCCGCCTCCCGCGCCGCGCCGACATCGAGCAGCCGGGCCTCGGCCAGCGGTGGGGCCATGAGCATCAGCCCCGTCGAGGCCACGCCCGTGGGAAATGTCAGCGCACAGGCCCCCAGCAGGTTGCCGATGCGGGTGTTGCGCAGGGCCATCAGGTTGCGCTCGGTGAAATGGGCGGCATCGGCGGCCACGGCGGCCCGGGCGGGCGGCATGATCGGGGCTGCGGGCAGCAGCACGCCATCCAGACCCGAGACGCGGGCCCACCACGCCCGCCGCAACCCGCGCAGGTGCCGCCAGGCGGCGACATGCTCGGCGGCGGAAACCCCCGCCCCGGCCTCGAACCGCTCGCGGATGGGGGGATAGACCAGGTCGGGCCTTGCCGCGATCTCCGTGCCCCAGAAGCCCCAGGCCTCGGGCGCGAACAGCGCCCCCGACAGGGCCATGGCGGTGCCCACCTCGGGCGCGCGCAGCCGCATGATGCGGGCCCCGCGTGCCGACAATCGCACAAGTGCCGCCTCGAACGCCGGGCCCGTCGGCCCCTCCAGCCCGTCCAGCGCCACATCCTGCAGCACCGCAAGCCGCAGCCCCGCCACCCCGCAGCGGGAACCGGCGGGCCCTGCCGCCGCCTCCCCCCGCCCCGACAGCACCGCAAACATCGCCGCGGCGTCGACCACATTCCGCGCCAGCGGTCCGGGCGTGTCGAAAGACGGGATCAGGGGCACGACCCCCTCCATCGGCAACAGCCCCTGTGTGGGCTTGAACCCCACGAGATCGTTCCACGCCGCCGGCAGCCGGATGGAGCCGCCGGTATCCGAGCCAATGGCCAGTGGTGCCAGCCCGAAGGCGACCGAGGCCGCCGCCCCGGATGACGAGCCCCCCGAGACCGCGTCGGGATCGTTCACGCAGGGCGGGCTGGCGGTCATCGGGTTCAGGCCAAGGCCGGAAAAGGCCAGTTCGGTCATGTGGGTCTTGCCAAGGCACACCATCCCGGCCGCGCCCGCCCGGCGCAAGAGCGCGGCATCCCGGGCGGGTATCCGGCCCGCCAGCAGGCGGGTTCCGGCCTCGGTCGGCACGCCGGCGGTGTCGAACAGGTCCTTCCACGTGACAGGCACCCCGTCGAGCGGCGACAGCCGCGCATTGCGCCGGGCGCGGGCAGAGGCATCGGCGGCTTCGGCCCGGGCGCGGTCGGGGGTCAGCAGGGTGAAGATCTCTCCGGCATGGGGATGGGCCGCCGCGCGGTCGAGCGCCGCCTCCAGCAGATCGCGCGGATCGAGGCGCCCCTCGTCGATCCGCCGCCCCGTCTCCAGCGCGTCCGCCCCGAACGTTCCTGTCGCCGCTGTCTGCGTCATTGCGCGCTCTCCCTCCGGTCGAGCCGCGACGGTACGCGCGCGGGGAGCGATGGACAATCCCGCAGGTGGCGTCATATTCGGACCATGAACATGCAGGCCGATCTTGTGATAATTGGGGGCGGGTTGAACGGCCCGGCGCTGGCGCTGGCGGCGGCCGGGGCGGGCATGACCAGCGTGGTGGTCGACCCCCTCGCCGCCGAGACCCGGGCCGCGCCCGGCTTTGACGGGCGCGCCTATGCGCTGGCGCTGGCCTCGCGGCGGATGCTGGGCGTTCTGGGCCTGTGGGAGGGTCTTGCCCCTCATGCGCAGCCCATCCTCGAGATCAAGGCCAGCGACGGCCGCCCCGGCGAGGGGGCGGCCCCCTTCTTCCTGCATTTCCACCATGGCGAGCTGGAAGAGGGCGCCATGGGCCACATGCTGGAGGACCGTATCCTGCGCCCCGCCCTGCTGCAGGCCATGGCCGAGGCGCCGCGCATCACCCACCTGCCGGGGCGGGCGGCGGTGGACCATGGGGCGGGCCCTGCCGGCATCACCGGCACGCTGGACGAGGCCACGCGCATCGCGGGCGCGCGGGCCGGGGGCTGCGACGGGCGCGACAGCCCCGCCGCCCGGCGCGAGGGCATCGCCCGCATCGGCTGGGGCTATGCCCAGACGGCGCTGGTCTGCGCGGTGGGCCACGAGCGCCCCCACGGCGGTGTCGCGCATCAGTTCTTCATGCCGGGCGGGCCGCTGGCGATCCTGCCGCTGCCCGGGAACCGCTCCTCCATCGTCTGGACCGAGGCCGAGGACCGGGCCGCCGGGATCGCAGCACTCGACGATGCGGGCGTTGTCGAGGTGCTGCGGCCCCGTTTCGGCGATTTTCTTGGCGAGATCCGGCTGGAGGGCGCGCGGTTCTCCTATCCGCTGCGCCTGTCACTGGCCGAGCGCTTCGTCGGCGCGCGGCTGGCGCTGGCGGGGGATGCCGCCCATGGCATCCATCCCATCGCCGGGCAGGGGCTGAACCTCGGGCTACGCGACGTGGCCGCCCTCGCCGAGGTGCTGGCCGAGGCCCAGCGGCGCGGCGAGGATATCGGCGCAAGCGACGTGCTGGCGCGCTATCAGCGCTGGCGGCGGTTCGACACGGCCGCCCTCGCCCTGGCCACCGACGGGGTGAACCGGCTGTTTTCCAACGACAACGCCGCGCTGCGGCTGGCGCGGGATCTGGGCATGGGCATGGTCAGCGCGCTGCCCGCATTGCGGCGCGGCTTCATGCGTCAGGCTGCCGGGCTGAATGGCGATCTGCCGCGTCTGCTGCAGGGACAGCCCCTCTGAACCGCGCCTTCCGCAGCCTCCGGCGCAAGCGCCGGAGGCAGGCTGCATCCCGAGGGCGACAGGGGCGCATATTCGTGCTATGGTCGCGTTCCGAAAGCGTCGTTCTCGCAGAGGGTGAAATGCCGCGCAGCATCAGAATTCTCGGAGCGCTCGTGATGGCGGCGCTGAGTTTGGTGATCCTGGCCCCCGTCGCCCAGACGCTGGCGGGGATGGGAATGGGGCGCACCGGATTGATGGTGCTCCTGGCTGCGGTCGGTCTTGCGGTGGCGGCGATCATGCTGCGGGCGCGCAGCGTGGCCCAGGCCCGGCGCAATGGCCTGCTGGCCCTTGGCGGAACCGTGCTGACGGTGCCCTCGGCGCTTCTGGCGGCGGGCCTGGGCGGCGGGCTGGTCCCGGATGCCACGGCTGCGGGCGTGATGGCGGGGCTTTTCCTGGCTGCGGCCGGGGCGGTGGGCCTTGTCCTCGGCGTGACCTTCCTGATGAGCGGTGTCGTCCTGTCGCTGTGCCTGCGGGCCGACGAGGCGCGCAGCGGGTCTTGACCTTTCCGGGCGGCTTTGGCCTTGTGCCCGTGTCTTTCCCCGCGCCTCCCGGGCATCTTGTGCCAACCGGCCCTGCAAGATTCCATGCGCCCCGTTCACGCGAGCGATCCCGCCCATGCTTCTTCGCCTTCCCCTGACATGCGTCGCCCTCGCCGGATCGCTCTGGCTGTGGGGTGCCGGGCCCTGGCCCGCGCAGGCCCAGACCGAGACCGGCGCGCAGGAGGCCTTGCAGACCGGCGCGGAGGGCGAGACCGGCACGCTGGCGCGGCTGCGGGCGCGGGGTGTTCTGCTCTGCGGTGTCTCGGCGGGACTGCCGGGGTTGGCCGCACCCGACGGAAACGGCATCTGGCAGGGTTTCGAGGTGGCGCTGTGCCGGGCCCTCGCTGCGGCGGTGCTCGACGATCCCTTTGCCGTGCGCTACGTGCCCGGGGCCGCGCCGGTGCAGCTGCGTGAACTGGCCGCCGGAGCGGTGGACGTGCTGCCGCTGGGCCCCGGAAACAGCTTTCGCACGGACACGGACAAGGGCGTGCGCTTCACCACTGCGGCCCTGCATGACGTGCAGGGCTTCCTCACCCGCCGCGAGGGCGGGGCCGCCAGCGCCCGCGACCTTGCCGGAGAGGTGATCTGCCTGACGCCCGGCCCGGGCGGAGAGCAGGGCGTGGCCGAGTATTTCGCCCATGCGGGGCTGGAATGGGAGCCGCTGTTCGTGGCCACGCCCGCCGAGGCGCTGGCGGCCTATGGGGCGGGGCTGTGCCGGGCGGTTTCGGCGGGCACGGCACGGCTGGCCTCGCTGCGCGCGGCGCTGCCCGATGCCGAGGCCCATGTCCTGCTGCCCGAGACGGTGGGGCGGCAGGTTCTGGGCCCGGTCGTTGCCCGTGGCGACGAGGATTGGGCCGCGATCGTGACATGGATGGTGCACGCCCTCGTGGCCGCCGAAGAGCTTGGCGTGACCTCGGCCAATGTCGAGGAACTGGCACGCGGCACCGAGCAGCTTGCCCTCAACATGCTTCTGGGCACGGCGCCGGGGGCCGAGGGCGGGCTGGGTCTGGGCGCGGAATGGGCGCGCCGTGCCGTCGTCGCGGGCGGGAATTACGGCGAGATCTTCGCCGGGACCCTGGGCGAGGACACGCCGCTGGGACTGCCCCGGGGCCTGAACGCGCTGTGGACGCAGGGCGGGCTGATCCACGCACCCCCGTTTCGCTGAGCGGCAGGCGCGCCGCCTCAGGCCGCCGCCGCGCGGCGCGCCCACATGTAGTGCAGCGCCACCAGCGCCACCGCCGCAAGGACCGCGGGCGCATGGACCGCCACCGGCACCGCCAGCACCAGAAGCCCGAGCACCACCCGCGCCACGATCTCCCAGCCGGGCATGCGTCGCGCGTCGAAGCCGCTGAGCCCGCTGGACAGAAGATAGATCGCCAGCACCATCCGCGGCAGGATCGAGGCGAAGATCGCCCAGTCGAAGCCATCGGGGCGCTCCTCGAGCCGTGCGCCCGAGATGCTGTCGGCGATGAAGGCGGGCTCGATCACCAGAAGCTCGGGGTAGAAGACAAAGGCGAAGGGCACGATGAAGATCGACACCCCGACCCGCACCGCCGAGATGGCCGTGCGCATGGGATCGGCCCCGGTGACGGAGGCTGCGGCGAAGGCCCCCACCGCAACCGGCGGGGTGATGGCCGAGGCCACGGCAAAGTAGAAGACGAACATGTTGGCCGTGAACAGCGACAGCCCCAGCCCGGTCAGGCTTGCGCCCATGACGATCGCGACATTGGCATAGGCCGGCAGGGTCGGCATGCCCATGCCCAGCACCAGCGAGGCCAGCATCGTCATCAGCAGGATCACCATGAGATAGGCATCCCCCGTCAGCAGGATGCCGAAGATCGACACACCCTGGCTGACGGAATCGGCCAGCCATGCCCCGAAGGCATTGGGAAAGCCCACCGAGTTCAGCGCCGAATCCACGATCGCCACGGCCATGAAGATGAGGAAGATGCGCGAGATGCCGATGGCCCCGTTACACAACGCCTCGAACAGGATGGCGGGCCTGCGGCGTACCTCGGCATCGAGAAAGCTCAGCGGCATCAGGGCCAGCAGGGCGAAGATGCCCGCCGCCGTCACCGAAAAGGCCTCGGTCGCCAGCACCGCGATGATGATCGCCAGCGGCCCGAAGACGATCACCAGGTTGAGCCAGTCCTGCCGCGTCATGAGTGCCTCGGGCGGCAGCTCGCCGATGGGCTCGATGCCCAGCCTGCGGGCCTCGAAGCTGACCGACATGAACAGGCACAGGAAGTAGAGCAGCGCCGGAATCAGTGCCGCCAGCACCACCAGCGAATAGGCGACGCCTGTGTAATTGGCGAGGAAGAAGGCCGCGACGCCCATCACCGGCGGCATGATCTGCCCCCCCGACGAGGCCGAGGCCTCCACCGCGCCGGAAAAGCGCGGGGTAAAGCCCCGGCGCAGCATCATCGGGATCGTCAGCACCCCCGTCGCAAGGACATTGACCACCGGCCCGCCCGAGATGGTGCCAAAGAGCGACGAGGAGACCACCGCCGCATGGGCGGGGCCGCCGCGCGTCTTGCGGGTCAGCACGAAGGCCAGCTTGATCAGCGACCGCCCGCCCCCCGTGGCGGCAAAGACGCTGCCCAGAAGGATGAACGGCAGCACGATCCGCAGCAGGATCGCCACGAACTGCCCCAGAAGCGAATGGTTGTCACCGGTGACGAGATACTTGCGTATCTCTCCCCAGGGGTCGCGGGCAGCAAGGTCGTAGGAGAGAAAGACATTGCCCTGAAACCACCCCTGCATCGAGGAATAGGCGCAGAACAGCGCATAGGCCCCGGCAAGCCCGGCCACGATCACAAGCGGCAGGCCCCAGACCCGCAGGATCATCACCAGCAGCGCCAGCGAGGCCAGAAGCGCCATCTGGCCCACCCAGACGGGCTGGCCGGTCATCACCCGCATCATCGGATCGACATCGGGGCGCAACCATTCGGGAAAGACAAAGGCCTTCTCGATGGCGATCTCGTGGACATAGGTGGCGGCAAAGCCGAGAAAGATCGCCACGAACACCAGATCCACCAGGATGCCCAGAGGCAGCAGCCCGCGCCGCCCCAGCAGCACGGTAAAGGAATTGGTCAGCATCACCACGCAGAGGAACACGGCAAAGGCCGCAGGCTTGAGCATTTCCTCGGCGATGTAGAGGGTGGGGAGCCGTCCCACCTGCGGCCATGCGGCGGCCAGCACCACCAGTGTCAGCGCCAGCCCCATCCAGCCCGCGACAAGGCGCAGGGCACGTTCCAGCCCGGCAAGGCGGTCTTGGGATCCGGGGGGCGTGCCGGCGGCGTGAGCGGCGGAATCGGGGTCTGGGCTGGACATCGGCAGGCCTCACATCGGCGCAGGCCACGGACCGGCCCGGGGCGCGGGTGTCCGGTGCCGGTCTGGCGGGCAGCGCGTGCCGCCGGGCGGGGCCCGGCGGCGTTGCGCGTTACTTCAGGCTGTCGGGGATGGTCACACCGGCCTCTTCCCAGGCGCGGATCGCGCCGGGATGCATCTTGAGGCCGGGCGTGCTGACCAGACCCACCGTGGCCTCGCCGATGCGCACCGTGGGCATGAAGGCAGCCGAGGCCTCGATCTCGCCCAGGTTGGCGATCAGCGAGGAGACGATGCGATAGGCTTCCTCTTCGGGCAAGTCGGCGCTGACCCCCATGTAGAAGGTATAGCCCATCATGGGGGCGCCCTTGCCCTCGATCACATGCTCGAACTGCACGCCGCGCTCATAGAGGCCCATCGGGTGATAGGCCTGGGTCGTGCCCACGGAATTCACCAGCTCCTGCCATTCGGCCGTGGCATAGATCTCCTCGGGGATGCCGAAGATGCGGATCTCGCGGGAGGCGGCGATCTGCTGGACCAGCGGCGAGGGGGCGATGACGGCATTCATCATCACGTCGAAACGCCCGTCGATGAAGGCCTGATGCGCGGCCCCCCAATCCATGCGGATTTCCTCGTAGTCGGTGCCCGCGACAAAACCGGTCACGCCCTCGATCAGAGCCATCTGGTTGACTGCGGCCGCACCCGAGGGCGGGCCGACGAAGATACGCTTGCCGCGGAAATCCTCCCAGCTTTCGATGCCGCTGTCGGCATAGACGGTGGGCTGGAAATAGCCGGTCTGCATGCCAAAGAGCGCCTGCACCCGGGCGGCAAGCTGCGCGCCGGCCTCGGCGCCGACCTGCTGGTAGGGTCCGCGGCCGTTCTGCAGCAACGCATGGCCTGCGGTGGGAATGGTGGCGATGTCGGTGACACCCCGTGCAACGTTCAGAAGCGAGACCGTCGCGGTCTGCCCGCTCTGGATCTGGATGTCGCCCAGACCGGCCCGGCGCACCGCCAGCGCGACGCCCGACAGGGTGGCATGGGGCGCGCCGCCGACGGCGGTGGTCTCGCCGGTGAGCACGCGCCCCTGGGCCTCTGCCCCCATCGGTGCCATCATCAGCGCGGCCCCGAGGATCGTGGCCATCATTCCGTGTTTCATCGTGTTCTCCTCCCGCGGGCCTCTGCAGCCCAAGTGATGCCTGTCAGCCGAAGCCGCAGCTTTTCGCTTTACATGTTAAACGTGTCGCTTGCGCAGGTCCAGCAAAACATTTAGCAGCGATATGTCGATAACCGCGGCGAACCGAACGGTCGGGGCATGTGTCCGCAGGGCGGACAGCCAGCCCCATCCGGCCCGAGGGCGGACGGCGACCCGTGCAAGGCCGCAAGGCGGATGCATACGCGGCAAGGGAGGGGTCCATATGGCACGCAAGCCGAATTTCCTGTTCTTCATGACCGATCAGCACCGGTTCGACTGGCTGGGCTGCACAGGCCACCCGGTGGTGCGCACACCCCATATCGACAGCCTTGCCGCCCGCGGGACCCTGTTCGACACCTTCCGGGTGGCGATGCCCGTCTGCATGCCGAACCGGGCCTCGTTCATGACGGGGCGCTATCCGTCGGTGCACGGCCTGCGCTCCAACGGCTGCGCGCTCTCGCCCCGGGCCAATACCTTCGTGGAGGCACTGGCGGCCTCGGGCTATCGGACTGCGGCCATCGGGAAAAGCCACCTGCAGCCCATGACCGACGTGCCCCCGCCCCATGACGGGCCGGGCAGCGGGCCCATCGCCGAGGCGTGGAAGCCCGAGACCGCACCCCTCGATCTCGAGCTCCCCGGCGCCTATGCGGGCGACGAGAACCCCATCCTGCGCGCGGGCGAAAGCTTTTACGGATATGGCCATGTGGACATGGTCACCGGCCATGGCGACCGCTGCGGAGGCCATTACGCGCAATGGTTCCGCAAGACCCATCCCGACTGGCACGCCCTGCACGACCCGGCCAACCAGCTGCCCCACAATTATTCCTGCCCGCAGGCCTATCGCACGCCCGTGCCCGAAGAGAGCTATTCCACCTTCTGGATCGCCAACCGCGCCAGCGACTGGATCTCGGCCCAGGCCGGAGAGGACGATCCCTTCTTCGCCTTCGTCTCCTTTCCCGACCCGCATCATCCGTTCAACCCGCCCGGGCGCTACTGGGACATGTATTCGCCCGACCAGTTCGCACTGGACCGGCCCTATGCCTCCCACAGCAACCCGCCGCCGCCCATCGAGGCGCTGCGCGCGCGGGCCATGCGCGGCGAGCAGCCGCCCATTCCCCAGGCGGCGATCTTCCTTGAGGAAGAGCAGCCCCTGCGCGAGGCGATGGCCCTGACCGCAGGCATGATCACCATGATCGACGATGCCGTGGGCCGGGTGCTGGCCGCGCTGGAGGCCAGTGGCCGGGCCGAGGACACGGTGATCGTGTTCAACGCCGATCACGGCGATTTCCTGGGCGACTTCAACCTTCTGCTCAAGGGGCCGCTGCCTCTGCGCGGGCTGGTGCAGGTGCCGATGATCTGGTCCGATCCCGACAGCCGCCGCGCCGCGACATCCTCGGCGCTGGCCTCGACCATCGATCTGCCCGCGACCATCCTCGACCGGGCGGGCATCGCTCCCTTCTGGGGGATGCAGGGCCGCAGCCTGATGGGCTGCATGGACGGCTCCGACGCGCTGCGCGACGCGGTTCTGGTGGAACACAACGATTCCGACGCCCGCATGGGCTTTTCCACGCCCGCCCGCGTGCGGATGCTGGCGACGGATGACTGGAAGCTGACGCTCTGTCTCGGGGAGGATTGGGGCGAGCTCTACGACCTGCGCGCCGACCCCTGGGAGCAGAACAACCTGTGGGACGATCCTGCCCATGCCGCCACCCGCGCCACCCTGACCGAGCGGCTGGCCCATGAGCTGACATGGAACATGGATGAAAGCCCGCGCGCCCTGAAGATGGCCTGAGCGCCCAACCCGAAAGCACCCCATGGCCGTGACCCAAGCCCCGGCGCCCGAGCGCACCACATGGATGGTGATCCTGGGGCTCAGCTTCTGCCACATGCTCAACGACGTGATGCAATCGCTGATCGCGGCGATCTATCCGTTGCTGCAGGCAGAATTCTCGCTCAGCTTCTGGCAGATCGGGCTGATGACCTTTGCCTTCCAGGTCACCGCCTCGCTGCTGCAGCCGCTGGTGGGGATGTTCACCGACAAGCGCCCGCTGCCGATGTCGCTGCCGGTGGGCATGGGTGCCACCCTCATGGGGCTGTTGCTGCTGGGGCTGGCCGAAACCTATACCTTCCTGCTGCTGGGCGCGTGCTGCATCGGGATCGGCTCGGCGATCTTCCACCCCGAGGCCAGCCGTGTGGCGCGCCTGGCCTCGGGCGGACGCTTCGGGACGGCGCAATCGCTGTTCCAGGTGGGGGGCAATTTCGGCACCGCCATGGGCCCGTTGCTGGCGGCCTTCATCGTGGTGCCGCTGGGACGGCCCAGCATCGCCTGGTTCGCACTGGCCTCGTTGCTGGGCAGGGTGGTGCTGCGGCAGGTGGGGGCGTGGTATGCCGCCAACCTGCGCGAGCGGGTCGGACGCGCCACCGCCAGCCGCGCCATGCCCTTGCCCCGTCGCCGGGTGGTGATGGCGATCACGGTGCTGGCGCTGCTGGTCTTTTCCAAGAACGCCTATACCGCCAGCATCTCCAGCTATTACACCTTCTTCCTGATCGACCGGTTCGAGCTGACCACCCAGCAATCGCAGCTGATGCTGTTCCTGTTCCTTGCGGCCATGGCGCTGGGCGTGGTGCTGGGCGGCCCGGTGGGCGACCGCTTCGGAGCCCTCACGGTGATCTGGATCTCGATCCTGGGCGTGCTGCCCTTCACCCTCGCCCTGCCCCATGTGGGCCTTGTGGCCACGGGGGTCATGTCGGTGATGATCGGGGTGATCCTGGCCTCGGCCTTTCCGGCCATTCTGGTCTTTGCCCAGGAACTGGTGCCGGGCCGTGTGGGCATGATCGCGGGGCTGTTCTTCGGCTTTGCCTTCGGCATAGCCGGCATCGCGGCGGCGCTGCTGGGGCTGCTGGCCGATGCCCGTGGCATTGCCTATGTATACTGGATATGCAGTTTCCTGCCGCTGGTGGGGCTGCTGACAATCCTGCTGCCCAGCAGGCGGGCAATGATGGGTGCCTATTGAGGGGCGCGCGCGCCGTGCCCTTGCAAGGCACCGTCCCCCGCGCCTAACCTTTCCCGGCAGGGCCGCACGGGCCCCGCGCCAGGCACGGCACGCCCATGAGCACGATCCCGATCATCGATATCTCGCCCCTGAGGGGCTGCAAGGTTGGCGCGGCCCTGCGGGGCGGCAAGGTTGGCGCGCCCCTGAGGGGCGGCAGGGACAATGCAGCCCCCGGGGCCGACGGGCACAATGCGGCCCCCGGGGCCGACGGGGCGGACGAGGTCGCTGCAAGCATCGGGGCCGCCTGTCGTGGCACGGGCTTTTTCTACATCACCGGCCACGGCCTGCCGTCGGGGATGCTGTCGGGCATCTTTGCCCAGGCGCGCCGCCTCTTCGCGGCGCCCGAGGCCCTGCGCGCCGCCGTCGCGCTGGGCCCTGCGACGGGCAACCGGGGCCATGTTCCGCTGGGTGGCGAGGCGCTGGACCCGTCCCGCCCCGCCGATCTCAAGCAGGCGTTCAACGTGGGGCTGGAGCTGGCCCCCGATGATCCCGAGCAGGTGGCGGGCGCGCTGTTCCGGGCCCCGAACCTGTGGCCCGCCCTGCCCGGCTTTCGCGCCGAGGTGCTGGCCTATTTCGATGCCGTCTGGTCCGTGGGCCGCGATCTGCACCGCGCCTTCGCCATCGACCTCGGCCTGCCGCCCGACTTCTTCGAGGACAAGCTCGACCGGCCCATGGCCACCCTGCGGCTGCTGCACTACCCCGCGCGCCCCGAGACCATGGCTGCCGGGCAGATGGGCGCGGGCGTGCATACCGACTACGGCAATGTCACGCTGCTGCTGACCGACGAGGTGGGCGGGCTGGAGGTGCGCACACGCGGCGGCGACTGGATCGCAGCCCCCCATGTGCCGGGGGCGCTGCTGTGCAACATCGGGGATTGCCTGATGCGCTGGACCAACGACACCTATGTCTCTACCCCGCATCGGGTGGTCAACCCCGCCGGGCGCGAGCGGCTGTCGGTGGCCTTCTTCCTCGACCCCAACCCCGAGGCCGAAGTCGCCTGCCTGCCGTGCTGCCTCGCCGAAGGGGAGGTGCCGAAATACCCGCCGATCCGCGCCGATGCCTATCTGCTGTCACGGCTGCAGGCGACCTATGGCGCAAGCGCCCCGGAGGGGTGAAGGGCGAAGACCCGGCACCGAGGCACCGGGAGCCGCCGCGCCTCCCGATCGATCGACAGGCCCCGGGGGCTGTGCTGGTGCCGCTGAAGGGACTCGAACCCCCGACCCCATCATTACGAATGACGTGCTCTACCAGCTGAGCTACAGCGGCGCCGCGGGGGTCTTAGCAGGCGCGGGCGGGGGGTGGTAGGGGGAAAATGCATGCCTCGCCTGCCCGGTCGTGCGATCCTTGCCGGCAGGCCGCCGGGCGGTTTCGGTCCCAGCCCCGGAGGGGCGCATTCTGTCAGTTCCCCGCAGGGGCGGCTTCGGCCCGCGCCCCGGCGGGGCGAGATCCGTTCAGGGCCCCTGCCGGGCCGATGGTACCGCCGCCCTCCGGGCGGATGTCACCGCTGCCGGCCGGCCCGGGCGGCCGGCGTCCGATCCGGGACGTTCAGGGGCGCGGGGCCTCGGGGCGGGGGTGGCCCTCGTCGGGCTCTCCTGTGGCCCCGTCGGCAATGGGGGTGTCGGGCGCAGCGGCTTCGGCGGCGGCGTCGGGCCCGGCGGGCTCGGAATCGCCATCGAGGTAATCGTCCTCCTCCGGGGGGGCGGGCACCGGGTCGGGCGCGCCCACGATCAGCGGGAGCATGTCGGTCGCGCTCATGGCGGGGCGTTCGTCAGCGGGCGGTGCGCGCCATGTCAGGCTGTCGAAGGCCTCGCAATTCTCGCAGATGGCCACCCAGCGGGAATGGATATGATTGCAGGCCTCGCAGGTCCATTGCGGGCCGCGCGGGGCCGACAGCGCCCGGGCCAGCCAGCCGCGCACCACCCGGTCGGGGGCTCCCTCGCCACGGGCGACGGCGGCCATGATGGTCAGCGCCCGCGCCCCGGCAGCTCCGGCCGCGACATCGCCCAGCGCCCGGCGGGCACCGGGGAAATCCTCGTCGGCCAGCGCGAGTTCGGCCTCCAGCATCCGGGTTTCGGGATCGTTGGGCAGCAGCTTGAGCAGCGGCGCGAACCGCTTGCGCCGCTCGGAGGGGGTTTCCCCGGGCGCGATGGCGGCAAAGGCCGCGGCAAGATCGGGATGCGGGGCGGCCTCCCAGGCGGCCTTGATCACCTTTGCCGCCTTGCGCGGGCTGCCCGCCGCCACATGCATCTCGGCGGCCAGCACGGCGGCCGGCACCAGTTGTGGCGAAAGGCGGCTGGCCTCCAGCGCCGCCTTGCGCCCGGCCTCCAGCCCGCCCGCGGCGATGGCCTCGCGGGCCTCGGCCAGAGCCAGCACGGCGTCGCGGCGGGAATGCACGTCGCGGGGCAGGCCGCGCGCCTTGAACTTGGCCTCCAGCGTGCGCCGGGCACCCGCCCAATCCTCCTTGCGCGATTGCAACCGGAACAGGGTGTCCTGCACGGCGACATGCCGGGGCTTGAGCGCAAAGGCCTTTTCGGCCAGCGCCAGCGCGCGTTCGGTATCGCCCTGGGCCAGTTTCAGCTGCATCAGCCCCTTCACGCCGACAAAGCGGGTGCGGTCGGTGGCCACCAGTTCCTTGTAGGCCTCGATGGCCCCCTCGGTATCCCCCGCCATCTCGGCGCCCTGGGCGCTGAGCAGCAGGGTCAGGTCGGCCCGGCCCAGATAGCGCTGGGCGCGGGCGGCCTTGTCCCGGGCAAGCTGGCCCTCTCCGGCGGCCAGCGCCAGCAGACCATCCTCCAGCGCGGCCAGGCCCTTGCGCTCCCGCGAGCGGTCGAAATAGCGGGTCAGCGCAGTGTCGTCCCCCCGCAGGAAGCGCAGGAAGGCCCACAGGAAGCCCAGCACCATCAGCAGCAGCCACAGCCCCACCAGCAGCAGCACAAGGGCAATCGCCGCCGCCAGCGGCGTCAGCGTGAATTCATAGCCTGCCAACGCCATGCGCATGTGCAGGTCGCTTTCGGTGACAAACACGATACCCAGCGTGACCGCGGCGATGGCGGCGACGAAGAGGACGATCTTGAGAAGCGGCCAGAGCATCGGCGGGCGCTCAGAAATCGGTGGCGGCGGTCAGCGCATCCAGCGCCGACACCGCCTCCATCCGGGCGCGTGCCGACGCGATCCAGCCGGCCATGGCCTCCTGCCCCGCCTCGGGCAAGGCCTCGATCAGGGCCAGTGCCCCGGCCAGATCGCCCGTGGCCAGACGCGCCTCGGCCCGCGACAGCAGCGCGTCGGGGTCGTCGCCCTCGCGCGGTTCGATCGAGCGTGCGCCCACCTGGTTGCGCAGGAAGGTTCCCATGCGCGCGGCCATGTCATCGCCCACGGTTGCGCGCAGCGAGGCGCGCAGCCCCTCGCGGGCGGCCTCGGGAAAGGCGTCGCGCAGGCGCGGCAGGCTCTCCACCCCGGTGGCGGCATGGGCGGCCAGCGCCTCGGGCACCGGCTCTGCAAGGGCGCGGCCCAGCGCGTCCATCGCATCGGCATAGGGGCCGCCGGTTTCCAGCGCGGCACGCAGACGGGTCAGCGCCACCGCCGCCCCGGCGGAGGCGACGATGCCATCTGCCTGCTCGCGCAGCACGGCCATCTCGGCCTCGGCAGAGGCGACCCGCGTCAGGGCATCGGCGGCGGCGGCCTCGATCTGCGCGCGCAGGCGCGCAAGCTCGGCCGCCCTTGCCTCCTCGGCCTCGGACGAGGGGGTACCCTCTCCGGTCGGGCGTGCCTCCAGCGTTGCGATCTGCGTCTCCAGCCGGTCAAGCCGGGCGGACAGGTCGGCATCCGGCGTCGCTTCCGTGGCCGGGGCGGCCTCGAGATCCGCCAGCCCGGTCTCGAGCGCGGCGATCCTGTCCTGCAGCGGCGACAGATCGGGCGCGGGGGACGGCTCCGGCAGGGCGGCCAGCCGCGCCTCCAGATCGGCGATGCGGGCGGTGGCCGCGCTGCTCCGGGCCTCGGCCTCCGTCAGCGCCGCACGCTCCGACCCCGCCTCGTTCGACGCCG